>JABIYX010000187.1 GCA_018666575.1 Methanobacteriota archaeon
AAAGGACCAACCTTGTCATAAACTGGATCTCCTCCAGCCATAACTGCATCTGCATTGGTTAGATTCCATGCATAGTAGGTTCGTTCAGAAGTGGATGTTGCCCAGTCTTCTTCTGCGGTAGTACAGTCGCTGTCTTCACAAGCTGAGTCATACGGATGTGTCTCAAAATTGTCTTCTACTGCGTCTTCTACCATGCTTGTTGCTATCGGTGCTAGAACAACCAAATTCAATAGAATCATGACTGCTCCGGCTATTAGTTTTTCATTTGCCATAGGTGTTCCCCAGAACACCGGGTGATGCTCAAACTACTTAATCTTGAGAGGCAGAATACCGTATTGCAGTACCATAAGCAGTGAATTCGAATGCAGCGGTCTTATCGTCACCTTTTGATTTCTTAGAGATCATTGCAGTTTCAACACGGAGATTGATGACTTCATCAAAGCCTGATTGTATGGCCTGCACCCTTAATCGATGAATTATAACTCGACGTCCGTAGGTCAGCATCTTGTCATAGGAATGGATTTTACCACCAAACAGATTCTTGATTCCACCCGTCATCATTTGCCACCATGAAGGGCCAACAGAAATACTCTCCATGACGAGCGAGGATGACTCGATTTGTCGTGCTTGACTTGGTTTCGAAAGATTTGATACCGGGTCGGAGCTCGCTGAAAGTAGAGCCTTTTCTTCGGTATCGAGTTTGAGCAAGAGTTTGTTTTGGTGAAGATTACCAAAAAGCCATGAACCAAGATAAATAAACAAAGGCAAGGCAGCAAAAAGGAGTTGGCAAAACAGAAAGTTTGTTCCAGCCATGCTGATCGCCTCACTCGACAGTTACTGCGGTTCCGTATGCGAAAAGTTCAGCAGCGCCACCAGCGACTGCAGATGTAGCAAATCGTACGTTGACAATCGCATTAGCGCCACGGCCTTGTGCGTCCATCATCATGCGCTGTAGTGCTTCATTACGAGCTTCTTGCAAAAGTTCAGTGTAGGCTTTTAATTCCCCACCGACCATGTTCTTGAGGCCTGCTCCGATGTCCTTGAAAACGTTCTTTGCCCGCACAGTTGAACCTTGGACAAGTCCAAAGGAAGCTGTGATGAGTTTTCCTGGTACGGTTTCGGTGTTTGACAGATGCATGCCTTGTGACATAATTGAAAATAAACTATTGTTCCTTATGTAACTATGCTAAGGCAACTTAGAGAAGAGGTTGATTCCTGAGCCATTCCAAATCAGAGATGTAGAGTTGACGAATATCATCAAGACCAAGCACGAGCATAGCTAATCGCTCAAGACCCATACCCCAAGCACAGACAGGTGACGTAATACCCAGAGGTTCCGTTACTTCTGGACGGAAGATTCCAGCACCACCAAGTTCGAGCCACTTGCCTTTCCACTTGACTTCAATCTCAAGACTCGGCTCAGTATATGGGAAATATGCAGGCCTTACGCGAACTTCTGGATAGCCCATTTTAGCATAGAACGTCTTGAGTGTTGTAACCAGCATCTGAAGATTTGCACCAGGCTCCATGATTATTCCTTCAATCTGATGGAATTCAGGAAGATGTGTGCGATCGATTGCTTCTTTTCTAAACACCCGATCAACAGAGAACACTCGACATGGCTTGTCTGGATTTTCTGCAAGATGTTGAATGGTGTTTACAGTTGTGTGCGTTCGCAACAATGCTCGCTTTGAAATCTCCTCAGAGAATTCACCAGACCAGCCTAAGGAACCCGTTTCACCCCCATCTTCGTGTATTGATTTCCACTTGCTAATGAGTTCTGAATCAAGTTCCAGAGATGCAGGATTTTCGAGATAAAATGTATCTTGCATCTCTCGCGCAGGATGATCTTGTGGGATAAATAACGCATCCATATTCCAACCCGCAGTTTGAACGTAATCATCAACGAGTTCGGAAAAACCCATTTCCAAGAAGACGCGGCGGATGCGTTCAATCAACTCTTGCATTGGATGAGAGCGGCCTGTTCGTGGAGTGGCCGATTCTAAAGTCACGTCAAAAGCACGAATGTCAGCATCTTTCCATTCACCTGACTGGAGCAATTCCGGAGTGATTTCAGTAACCTGTTTTTTTTCATCCAAATCGGATGGTGATACTTGAGCCCCCTCATCGGTTAAGCTCCAACTGCGGAGGCGGATTTCTGTAGTCTCGATGAGACCTTTACGTCCATTGAAGTGGTTGAGCAATCGTTCACTCAAATCCTCTTCATCCGCAGGTAAACTTGCCAGGAACATTGCTCGTGATTGAAGTTCTGTCTTTATTTTCGAATGGTCTTCGCATTCAAACACACCTTTGTTCAATTGAACATCGAGTTTCTTGAGCAACCCCACACCAGGTCCAGCCTCGTGGCGTTCAAAGGAAGCTTGTAATTTCTGCATTGTCGGTTCTTCTTGTGATTGAACCCACCTCCAAAGCCTTGTTTCAAGCAATCCATTTGAGACTGCCTCACGCCCCTTATCAGCAAGTTTGACTGTACGACGAACAAGTTCATTGATGCTGACAAACCCTTTGTTTGAGAGTCCATGTCCTGCACCAACAACAATTGCTTGATCAGTCCAGCCACATGCGTTCATGACTTCTTCTAGCGACCATGTCTGAGTTGGTTGTCCGAGCATTGCTCGAAGCATCCTACGTTCTGGATTGGATAACCCAGATGATTCGGTCATGACGTTTCCACCCCCTCAAAGGGTTTCAATTCACCGCTTCTATCGAGTCAAAAGTCTCAATCATCGTCAGTATCGAACATAGCAAGGAGATTCAACAATTCACGCTGACGCTCTTCCATAGCATTTCGATCTTTCTTCGACATATCAGGATCCTTGAGAGCCTCTGCGAGTTCATCGAGTTCAGTTCTTGCTCCGTCACGAGATTCTTGCAATTTCCTGCGTTCTCTCTGCATCTTACGCTTTGCAGTTCGTTGAGTTGTTGCTTCTGCTTGCGTGTAAACACTGTCGGAAAGTTCGACAGAGGTCGGGAATGGAATGTTGATGTTTTCCTTACCGAAGCGTTCATCGACGTTGCGTAGAAGCCAGTCTTTAGCAACCCATTCATCGCTGTAGTCTTCGACCCACGTGTACATTCGGAAAACTTTAGCAAAGTCACCAAGTTCGTTAAGGAGAATTCTTGGCTCAGGGCGATCGATGACAAATGGACATTCTTTAGCAAGCTGCAGCAGAGTATACTTCACGTGATCGATATCTTCACGATAGTCGACACCTACGTCAAGAACAACTGAGATTCTTCGAGCGATTCCATCGCCACCACCACGAGCGTGATTGACAATCTTGGATTGAACAAGAGTATTGTTCGGGATAACGACCAGGCGTTCGTCTCTATCGAGTACCTTCGTTGAGAGAATTCCAACAGAAACAACTGATCCTAGGACCTCTTCAACCTCGATTCGGTCTCCAACCTCGAATGGACGATCAATGGAAAGAAGGAATGAGTTGACGATATTTCCAAGGGTTTGTTGAACCGCCAATCCGATAATCAATGAAAATACAGCCAACGAGGCGAGAATTCCAAACAATTCGATACCGAGTTGATCAAGGGCGAAATACAAACCAGCGAACCAAACAACAGTTCGAAGGAAGAAGACAATGATGGAATTGCTGCCAGAGACAGTCACACTTCCTTGAGCACTAAACCGATCCATGAGTACTGGAATCAAGTGCTTGATAGAAACACTCAGGATAGATGCACTGAGTACAACATAGAAAGCAGCAAACATTGGCTCTGTTGTATCAAATGTGGCTCCTTCAGTACCGAGAATCCATCGAATAGTAAGTTGAACGCCGAGGGCAATAATGAACGCATAAGTTCGGTTTGCAAGTGGACGATGGAGATGATCATCCCAATCAACTTCTGTAGCGGTTACAAATTTCCACCAAGGACGGATAACGAGGTACTTAGCGACTAAAAGTCCGAATAAGATCATACCGATTGCAATCGCAATACGGAAGTAATCATTCAGTGCGTCGACATCATCAATGAAGCCTTGAATATCCATAAAGAGACCTTCTGTAGTTTTCCCCTTTCATAGACATATAAAAGCATGATACCTATAACACAAACTGACTAAGCAGAGAAGGTATGAGAAACAGCAACAAAGCCAGTCATGGAAGAGACAATATCAAAGAGTCAATTGTTGAGACAAGGCCATGTCGGAGCAGATTGCTACACCCACCAACATAAATTTCATCAATTCTTCCTTTTTAATAGGAACACCCATTTTAGCCATTACGTCCCTCGTTTACTACTCAATGACTTATGGCATCTCTTGGTTCGAACCTGTTATTTTCTTCTTCTTTTATTTTGCATCTGGTTTATCGATCACCGCAGGCTATCACAGGTTGTTCAGTCATCGCACACACAAAGGCGAATGGCCACTGCGATTGTTCTACGCCCTTTTTGGCGCCGCTGCATTCCAAAACTCAGCAATCAAATGGTGCAGTGATCACAGAAGACATCACCTCAAAACCGATGAAGATGAAGATCCTTATTCCGTAACAGACGGATTTCTTTGGGCACATATCGGATGGGTTATGGTCGATCAAGGCGATGAAATTGTTGAGCATGTAGAGGATCTGCAAGCTGACAAAATCCTTGCATGGCAAGACCGCCATATTTTCCTTATCGGTTTCCTTGTTGGTATTGTATTACCCGGTCTTGTTGGATTTGCTTTACTTGGAAACGTCCATGGCCTTCTTGGAGGAATGATCTACGGAGGATTCCTTCGCGTTGTTATCGTTCATCATGGAACATTCCTCATCAACTCGGCTGCTCACACATGGGGCACTCAACCATACTCCACAGCGAACACATCAAGGGATTCACCATTACTTTCCTTATTCACATTCGGGGAAGGATACCATAACTTCCACCATACATTCCAAGCAGATTACCGCAATGGACATCGATGGTACCATTGGGACCCATCAAAGTGGTTAATCAAGTCTGCATCTTGGCTTGGACTGACCAAAGACCTGCACAAGATACCAGACAAATCAATCGAATCAAGACGAATGAAGGCAACCTTTGAACGCAAGTCTAAGGGACAATTCATAGAAAGCGATTATCAAGAGAAACTTACTGATTGTGTTGCTCAACTTCGCAAAGGATTTACAGATCTCATTGAACGTAGAAAGGAATACAAGCAGGCTAAGCAGTCCAAAAAGAGTCAAAGCAAGACCAGTTGGAAATCAATGAAAGAAGCTCATCGGACCAGAATCAAGCAATGCAAACTCAAGATTGCTGAAGCGAGAACTGAATTCAAAGTACTCATGAAGTCCATGAAGGATAAGCGAACCAACAAGCCTGTTTCTGCTTAATCCTCGGACTCTATTCGCTCAACAGCAACACAAGGAATTGTGTGCAGACAGTCTTTGTCTAGTTCAATCTCAGATGCGTCAACAAGAGGTTGCAAATTGCCAAAGCCTTCCAACAAACTTGGACCAGATGCAAGGTAATACACCGAACCAAGCCCATCACGAGAATTCTCTGCAGTCGAATTGGTGTTTGTAGCACATTCACCCGTACACCCATCTGCAAAGGCAACGTAGACTCGACCCTCTAGATCTATGTGTAAATCATTGAAGTCGAGCAAGTTTCTATTTGAACCCCCAATGTCTCGACAGTCTCCTGAATTGAGGCAGATGGAACCTCTCTGAACAGGATCATCAGTGACTTTGTAGGTGTGGAAGATTGGATTCTCATCTAACGCGTTTAGACTGTAGGTTATGTACAGATGATACGTCGCATTATTCGGAGCATAGTGAGCGTTTCCATTCCATGGATTTCCATCAAGATCTGATTCATTGAGGCTCTCGGAATTTTCGCTTCCTAGATACGTAACTGCAATTCGCCCTGGATCACCTGCATCTGTTTGGGGGAAAACTGTGGAGATGACCTGATTTGGAGAAATTCGAATACTTTCTTGTTCCCATGTCACTCCAGAATCGGTTGAACGAGACATGTAAATTCCTTCATCTCCACCTGTCCAAACGTGATACGCATTCGAAGCAGTGTCCGTTGAAACTTCGGAATTCTTTCGTGGATTAGGCGTACCTACATCTTGCCCCATCGATTCTTCAAACCAAGAGAATCCGTTGTCTTTCGATACAATCACCGTTGGAGTTTCCACTCTTGGAGTCAAGTAAACGGTTCCGTCTGGAGCCGTTGAGATTGCTCCGTGCAGTCCGCCGTTGGACGTAGCTAAGCCGATTATTTGGCCACCAGCTTCGAAGGTTGCGCCTCCATCGAAACTTGTAAAACAGAAAATTCCAACAAGTTTGTTGTAGCAGTAGTAGACTGCTGTTTCATAGAAACTTCCTGTGAATTGGCCAAAGGCGCCATAACCAGAACTTGTCCAAGGGCCACTGGCGAGTTTGATGTGATCATTGATAGGTGTCGTCCCTGAATCGTGCGGATTACCCAACCAAGATTCCCCATCATCATCACTCCAACAGATCCATGAGGTTTCAAGTCCTATCATCTGAACATTGAAGATTCGATCAGTGATTGTGTCAACCCATCCATATGGATCGCTTGTTGTCGGAGAACACTGTATAGGATCCTGAGTTTCATCCCAAGAGACGCCTCCATCGCATGACCTCATGACTTTCTCCATAGCAATGAAGAAGACACAACCGCTTGAAGTAATACCAATACTCGGTTCTTTACCTGTCTCTCCAACATCACTGAATTGGAATGTCATGTCAAGAGGAGGCGAATTAACTGCATCTCCACTTTTATCTGTAATGAAATAATTAGTTTCAACTTGAACCTCTGGCTCGATGATTTCTATGACTTCTTCGTTTCCGAAACACCCTGAAAGAGAGAGAGTCAACATCAAGAATGTCAGCAACACTGCTAGGCTACGCATGGCCGGACGTCACGAAGGTCACATAATGACCTTCCGATAGACAAGCATAGAGATTTTTTATCATTTCATCAACAAATCAGTTGAACTCATCGAAGGAAGGTGCTGTTGTTGGGCGATTATCAAGTGCATTTTGGGCGAATTCGTCCTGGTTTTGCATCCATTCCTTCCCAAGTTCATCAGGGCCTGGTTTTGTACGACTTTGAATGAAAAGGACAACCAATCCGATAACGGCTAGACCAAGAACGATTCTCCATCCAAGATCAAACGGTGAATCCATCCCGGCTTGTTGTGGGAACCAATCATTTGAATCTGCGACACCATCGCCGTCACTGTCATATTTTGCGTCTTTATCGAAGGGGAATACATCGGTATTATCACCTAACCCATCACCATCAGAATCAAGCCATTCAAAGGCACTTTCTGGGAAAGCGTCAGCATTATCACCCACACCGTCAAAGTCTGTATCATAACATTCTGAAGCATTGTATGGCCAAACGTCCGAATTATCTCCACAACCATCTCCATCAGAATCGAGCCACTCTGTTGAATCGTTGACAAATGCATCGATGTTATCACCGACTCCATCCGAATCCATATCATACCATTCCGAAGAATTCAGTGGGAATGCATCCATGTTGTCCCCATAGGTATCATTGTCACTATCGTACCATTCGGAGGAATCCTGAGGGAATACATCGCCATTGTCACCATAACCATCCCCATCTTCATCAGACCATTCCTCTGGATTCGAAGGGAAAATATCAACCGTATCAGCGATTCCATCACCATCACGGTCTGGACATCCAAGTGGAATCAAAGAAAGACCGTATTCGTAAGGACAATCATCGCTGTTGTCACCGATACCGTCAGAATCCCAATCAGCCCATTCTTGTTCATCAGCAGGGAATGGATCGCTATTATCGCCAACACCGTCCTCATCTGTATCAACACACTCATCTGGATTTAGTGGGAATTCATCGCTATTATCACCACATCCGTCACCGTCAGTGTCTGCCCATTCGAGTGGATCGAGCGGAAATGCATCAAAGCCATCTTTGAATGAATCTGAATCTGAATCAGGATTACGAGGGTCTGTCCCAAGTTGTTCTTCTTGGGTATTTGAGAGGCCATCACCATCAATGTCAATATCCTCTATATCGGAGCAACCATCAGAATCCAAATCATCAGTGTGGACACCTATGAGGCCTTTTGGGCATTCATCATCATAATCGGGTACTGAATCATTATCATCATCCCAATCTTCAGAATCAGAACAACCATCCCCATCATAATCGATAAGATTCGGACTCAATGGACATGGATCGATTGCATCATTCATGCCATCGTTATCTGAATCCTTTTGCTCGTCTGAGCAACCTGATTTGTCGACAGAAGCGTCCACTGCAGTTCCTGGACAATTATCCATTCCATTGAGAATCAGATCACCATCATCATCACGTTGAACCCAAGAACAACCGTTTAGATCTACGGTCGAAACATCGTCAGTCCAATCGCACACATCCATTCCATCAACGATGCCGTCACCATCAGTATCAGCCTGACCGATTGCTTCAATTGCAAAACGGCCAATGTACTGATGCATCATACGAGTCGGATGAGCCTTGTCGAAGAACACATACTCATCAACATTTGAAACAACAGGGTCGCCGTTATTACAAATCGGTAAAGGCAACAGGCCAGCACCACCTGAACACGCTGCATCTTGGGTGTTTACGAGCCCTAATGCGTCTTTATTGACCATTATGTCATTGAAAATGGTGTATGCATCAATCGAATGAACGAGAATTCCTAATTCTGCTTGTAAATCTGTAATCAGCGTCGATAATTTAATGTTATACGAAACGACTTCGGAACCAATGTTTTGTTGCTGTGATTGACTTCGACTAAGAATCTCTGGCGTTTTTTCCAGAGGAGGAAGATTTGGAATAATGAATTCATCAGCCCCAGCAGTAGCCAGTTGTCGAATATGGCTTTCCATGTTGGCAACGATTGTATCGGAATTAGCTGTTCCATAGAGGAAATCGTTCCCACCTGCCCAGAGCGTTACAACATCATTCGAAGTAAAACTTGATTGAACATTTGTTGTG
>JABIYX010000202.1 GCA_018666575.1 Methanobacteriota archaeon
CAATCTCATCCAAATACTCGATACCAGTATCTGCCACAGTGTTACTTTTCCAACAGAGTATAAATTAGATTCGCCGTACATTGGTAAAAAAGGAGGATTTTTTTATTTCATTTTTGAAACCACATATTCATCAATGAAATGCCGTTAGATTGGTCATGGGCGAAATATTCGATATCGAATTTGAAACAATCACTGGCGAAACCACTTCTCTAAAGCAACTTGGAGGAACTGAGTTTCTGATCGTCAACGTTGCGAGCGCATGTGGTTTTACTCCGCAGTATGAAGGAATGCAATCTTTGTACGAATCGAAGAAAGAAGATGGATTGGTCGTTGTTGGTTTCCCCTGCAACCAATTCGGAGCACAAGAGCCAGGAACACATGAAGAAATCCAAACATTCTGCGAAACAAAATTCGGCGTTACTTTCCCAATGATGGCTAAGATCGATGTGAATGGAGAAGGTCGACATCCATTGTATGTTGAACTCTGCAAGGTTCTCGATGAAAATGGCGCTGAAGACATAAAGTGGAATTTTGGCAAGTTCATTGTTCGAGAAAATGGTGCAGTTGAGCGCTTTTCACATAGGGACGCACCTGCTGATTTGCCCCTCTGAAATGACCTATTCCATTCTGGTTTAGCCCCGATATTCAAAAGTGAGTATCGGTTAGAGTCTCCTATGGTCAAGCAGCTTCCATGTGTTCCAATGGGCTGTTCTGCTTGTTGTCGTGAAACCACAATGCCGCTTACGATCTCGGAAGCAAAGCGTCTTTCCCGCCGCACTGGAATGAATGTTGATGCGTTTACATGGGAAAATAATGGCGTCTTAACGCTGCTCAATGATGAAACGACTCGAGCATGCGTTTTCCTATTGACCGCTTCTTCAGATCCAAGTGCGGAAGGAATGTGTTCAGTGTATGAGGTGCGCCCAGAAGGATGCAGAAAATATCCAATCGTTTTGAATCCAAAAGACGAGGCAATACTCGATGACGGCTGTCCGCACAGATCGCAGTTCCCTCAACCCAACGATGATGATGCAATTGCATTACTCAATCTTGAGGAACGCTTGATGCGTAGATGACGACTCGTCCTAAACTGCCATGGACAAAAACGTACCATGCATCTTCATACCTCCAATTGCAGTCCAAGAGGAGGTGTTCGAGTTCAGACCATTCAAAGTGAATTAATTGAGGTCGTTGCTCGGGTTGGAGTGCATTATCTAAGCACAATTCTCTTGCTTCACTCGGCAAGATGAGGACAAGCGAACCGTCCTCTACGACTGTTGAGCAACTGCGTAATGTCTGTCTGAGAAGCTCTTCATGTTCAAGAGACCCTTGAGAATTCCTACCATAAGGAGGATCGAGAACAATGCCTGAAAATAATTGAGGGCCATCGATTGGAATCGATGCTTTGACATCCGTAGCATCTCCTTGGAAGAACACACTTGCAGTTGATCCCGACCATTCGAGATTCTTCTTCGCACCAGCGATCATCTCAGTATCGAGATCAAGTGCAATAACATCTCGGCCACTCAATGCGGCTTCAATAGCAAATCCTCCGGTTCCAGTCATCGGGTCGAGAGTTGCACCTTTCTGTAACGGGCCGCTGGCGAGGTTAACTGCTAATCGAGCAAGTCTCGGCTCCAAACTTACAGGTTTGAAGAAAGGACGTTGGCTTGCACGACGTTCAACACTCACATCACCTTTCGGCCCCGTACCTTCTAACCAACCAAACGTTACCGAACATGAACCCTCATCAAGGAGAATTCCAAATCGTCGCTTTGGATGTTCTAAATCGATTTTTGCATCCATTGCAGAGAGAACTCCGCCGATACGTCCTGCAAAGGTTGAGCGTGAAACGCCTTCAATGCCGCGACCATGTTTCCAAGCCACAACAGCACAAGTTTCGTTATTTGGCGGATGGAGTTCCAAATGAGATTTGATATTAAGCCGTATAGATTCAACATCTGTGAACAGATGATTCTCTCCATTCTTGAATACCGCTTCAATTCCTGATGAGATTGATACGTTCTGAATATCCTCTTCATTCAGTTGAAATTGCATTAATCGTGATGAAGGGAACAAACGGATGTCCCTGTTCGGAAAGAGAGCCCGTACTTCGGCTTGAGCGAGGGCTGGATGCCAACCTCGTAAGGCTACGATGTGCTCCCCCATACACTGCGCTTAGCGTGCTTGTTCTTCACGGCACCGCATACGAACCATGACATACCCTCGACGATAACAGAATGTTATGGGCTGTAATCTAAGGGACCTCACTACACCTGAAGATATCGATCTTGCAGAACTTCGCGGTAAGCGCGTTGGAATTGATGCGTTTCTTACCGCCTTTCAGTTTCTGACAACGATTCGAGACCGCTCCCCAACAGGTGACGGCGGGCCACTACGAGACTCGAAAGGGCGCGTAGTTGCTCATTTAATGGGCATACTCAACCGAACAACCTCGATGCTTTCGATGGGAATTCAACCCATATTCATCTTCGATGGGCAATCTCCTGAATTGAAAGCAGACGAACTTGCAGCTCGTAGAAAGCGTCGCTTAGAAGCCGAGGCAATCCACAAGCAAGCACTCGAAGATGGGGATTATCAGACCGCTCAAAAAATGGCCCAGCGCATAGTTCATTATAGCCCTGAGATGATTGATGATACCAAGAAAATGCTTGACTTACTCGGTGTTCGTTGGATTGATGCCGCAGCAGAAGGCGAAGGCCAAGCAGCAGTAATGGCTGTTAAGGGCCAACTCGATATCGTCGCAACTCAAGACTGGGACGCACTCCTCTACGGAAGTCCAATCCTTGTTCGTAATCTTATGAGTCATGGTAGCAAACGGCATGGTCGAACTGTGAAAGCACAGAAAATCAACTTGCAGGAAATGCTTGATACATACGATTTAAGCCGGGAACAATTGGTTGATTTGGCCATAATGATCGGTACCGACTTCCATCCGGGGTTGAAAGGAATTGGTCCTAAGACTGGAATTAAACTGATTAAATCGCTTGGAACGATAGAAGCCATTTGTGAGGAAAAGGGAAAGGAAGTCCCTGAACGACTCGATGAAATCCGTGAGATATTCCTCAATCATCCTGCAAGCGAAGTTGCTGTAGAAGCCCTCAAGCCAGGTGAAGTGGATGTCAAAGGATTGACTCATTTCTTACAAGAAGAACGTGAGTTTAGTCAGAGAAGAATGGATGCTGCTTTCGATGCATTACGCAAAGGGAACCTCATCAGAGAAGGAGGTCAAACCTCCTTGTTTTCATTCTAAGAACTCACGCAGGATCAAGACCAGGTAATATCTCCAGATCTGTTAATTCAACTTGAACATCAAGTGTTGCTAATCCGCGAGCTAATCCTTCAGCTTGGTGATTCGAACTGAATCGTTCGAAAATACGTAGTCTTCCAGCTTTGGACCATTGTTCACGATTACTTTCCTCGCCCGATTGTTCAATCGCTTCAACCCATTTCTGGATGGAATCTGGATTGTTGGGCCATGGTAGCCTACGACCATTCAGCCCATCCGTAATCGTGTGCGTGAAGCCTGCGTCATCAACAACGAGTGCCGGGGTGTTCACCATTACCGCTTCCATTGGAGTCAGGCCGAATCCTTCAGTTCGCGCAATTG
>JABIYX010000051.1 GCA_018666575.1 Methanobacteriota archaeon
GTTACTGTGTTGTAACAACCAGTGATTGTTTGACCACCCACAGTGTAGTCCTCTACGTACATGTAGGAGTTGCAGATGAGGTTGGTAGCACCAGGAACGATTGTGTGAGAGACCATGGTGTAGCAAATATCACCTGCTGGGGGCATCAATACTTTGTCGATAACGTGAATGATTCCGTTGGATGTCTGTACATCCGCTCCGGTTACAGTTGCGTCTCCGATGGTAACGGTGCCGTCGGTACCGACTGCGAATGAGGCTTTGTCGCCATTGAACATTGTTACTGCAAGTCCATCAGTTACCGCAGAGGAAGGCACTGCTCCAGAGTACACGTGGTATGTGAGAATGTCAACGAGTGTTGCAATTTCCTCATCGGTATCGAAGGTTGTTAGATCGATTCCTGCGTCAGTGAATGCTTGGTCTGTTGGAGCAAAGACAGTGAACGGACCTTCGCTTTGGAGTGCGGTAACCAGATTTGCTTGGCTTAGTGCTGCAACCAATGCGGTGTGGATTCCTGTTGATTGTGCTGTTGCAGGAATGTCAACGTAAACTGGGTCAGCAGGTGGCATCAATACTTTGTCGATGACGTGGATGACACCGTTTGAAGATTCAACATCTGCGAGTGTGACCACTGCGTCGTTGACCTTGACTTCTGAACTACTTACCGAGAATGTAAGAGTGTCTTGGTTGAGAGCTGCTGCTTCCATTCCGTCAGTCAAATCGGTGGACATGACCTTTCCAGAAACGACGTGATATGTGAGAATGTCAACGAGTGTAGCATTTTCTTCATCTGTATCGAATGTTGTCAAATCGATTCCTGCATCAGCAAATGCTTGGTCAGTCGGGGCGAAGACCGTAAATGGTCCGGTTCCTTGCAGAGTTGTTACCAAATCTGCTTGAGTCAGGGCAGCCACTAACGAGTCGTGGATGCCGGTTCCAGCAGCGTTGGTTGGTATGTCGTCGTTTGCATCCGCAGTCACAGAAAACGGTAGACTAGATACAAGTAGGCAGGCTATTAGGGTGTACACGATTGATTTACGCATTGACTAACAACGCCATTGAAGAGTTTATAATAGCCTGTATTTCGATAGAAAACTCATTCGATTCAGAACGGTGAACGATAATCTTCAACGTCTTGGGAAATTCTCAACAATTGGTTGTATTTTGCAACCCTGTCGGAACGAGCAGGAGCTCCAGTCTTGATTTGTCCGGCTCTTGTACCAACTGCAAGATCTGCAATCGTTGTATCTTCTGTCTCCCCGCTTCGATGAGATACAACATTACGATATCCGTTTGTTGTCGCAAGTTCCATGGCCTCGAGGGTTTCGGTTACTGTGCCGACTTGATTGACCTTGACAAGCATGGCATTTGCAGCACCGATTTCAATACCCTGAGCGAGTCGCTCAGATTGTGTAACGAACAGATCATCTCCAACAATTTGGACTCTATGACCTTCTTGCTTCGTCAAAGCTGTCCATCCTGCCCAATCATTTTCACCTAAGCCGTCCTCTATGGAAAGAATAGGGTATGCATCAAGCCATTCGCCATACATATCAGCCATTTGATGAGCTGAAAGTACCTTTCCATCCATGTGATATCCATCATCTTTCAAGAATTCTGTTGCAGCAACATCGAGCGCAATTCCAACATCTTCTGTTGTGTACCCAGCTCCTTCAATGGCTCGAACCATGTACTTCAGACCATCTTCGTTTGTCGGGAGGTTTGGGGCAAAGCCGCCCTCATCGCCAACACCACCAAGCAATCCATCCGCTTTGAGTTCACTCTTGAGTTGATGATAAATTTCAACACCAGCTCGAAGGCCTTCCCCAAACGTGTCGAATCCATGAGGCATAACCATGAATTCTTGAACGTCGACATTGGATGCAGCATGAGCGCCTCCATTGAGAATGTTAAGCATTGGAACGGGCATTAGACCACCCGCAACACCACCAATGTACTTCCACAGAGGGAGTTCATGGCAGGCTGCTCCGGCATGTAGGCACGCCAAAGATGCTCCAAGCATTGAGTTTGCCCCAAGCGTAGATTTGTTTTGTGTTCCATCGAGTTCAATCATCGTTTCATCGATGATTCTTTGCTCATCAACAGGCATTCCAACGAGCGCCTCTGCAATTTGTTGCCGAACGTTTTCTACCGCAATATCAACGCCTTTTCCAAGCCATTTCTTTGGATCATTGTCTCGCATTTCAAGAGATTCATGTTGTCCAGTGGAGGCTCCAGAAGGAACCATTGCTCTGCCCATGAGACGTCCATCAACATAGCAGTCAACTTCGACTGTAGGGTTTCCTCGGCTATCGAGGACCATTCGCGCATCTAATCCAGAGATATAGTCGGACATTGCTCTCAAACCTCCCAGTGCTCCGCGCTCTTTGAATCAAACGGGTCTCCTATTTCCATCTAAGAGCAGGGTGGGGATGTTGTAAAATGTTGGTTTTTGACAAATATCATGTTGTTTTTTACTTTTTCAGGCGTGAAAAGGTTTGATATACCGATATGCGGAGGGGGTGGCATGCCCAGAGTTGCAGAAATAGACCGCGCCATCCTCGCCCAACTACGAAAAAACGGAAGAATGTCGTTTGTCGATCTTGCAAGAGAAGTTGGTGCGAGTGAGCGAACAGTACGTACGCACATCCGAGCAATGGAAGAAAACGGCACCATTCGTGGCTACACTGTACGTGAAAGTGGCATTGGATTGACTGCACTTGTTCGAATCAAAGTCTCACCAGGAGCTGAAATCGGTTCGTTCGCCTCAGAAGTTACTGGGTGGGAAGGAATTGAAATCATCTACGAAGTTTCGGGAGAGGCTGACTTAGTCGCTCTCGTTCACGTTGACGATACTGTTGCTCTTCGACAATTGCTTGACAAAATGTGGATGGCTGCGCCAAATGAAATTGCTTCAACCACAACTGAACTTGTGCTTGAACAATACTGAAGAACGATTCAACGGTTTAATCACCCATGTGACGGGGGAACGTTAATCTCCTTTGATGGAGAAGGGGCTCTCGATGATACCTGCTCAACAGCCAGTGATGTACCAACAAGCCACCCAGTCAATGCCGATGCCTCAGGCCAATATTGGCCAACCATTGTATCAAATTACCTCTGGTAAATCCAATCGTGGCTGGATGGTCGCGGGAGGGGTTCATTTCGTATTCATGTTGGGCCTGTTCTTCTACGCTCTCGTCAGAGCATTCTTTGAGCCTGCTCCAGATTACTACGACGAAACATCCGA
>JABIYX010000007.1 GCA_018666575.1 Methanobacteriota archaeon
TGTAGCCGCAGCTCTTGCATCAGGGAATCTTGGATCAGCCTCGACCATGATGCTCATGACATCGATTGCACGACGTCGTGCTTCACTAAGTAAAACACCATTTATGCCACGGATGACTCCGTTTGATAACATTTGAACGCCGAGGTCACCAAGCATCGATACTACATTGTCTGTTGCTCCAATTCCAACAAGGTCGGTTTCTGGAGTGTCCTCGTATTCTACGGTTGGTTCTTCGATACCGTTGTTTCCAGACAAACCATCCTTTGAGAAGGCATCAATAAGAATCCCCATTCGAATCTTTGAGCCTTTTGACCAGTCGTACAATGCCCAAACGATATCATGAACCAATGGACTTGGAATAACTAATTCACTCATAAGAAGAATGATCTTGTCACAGCCATCAATACTGCACTCAGGTTTACCAGCATATGCTCGAATAATTGGCATTGGTTTTCCATCCGTAACCAAAGTTAACGGAGGCAAGCGAGGATCGACCACTCCTCCAACAAATTCCAGATCTAAATTATCGATAAGGAAATGACCAACGATACTTGAAACCATGCCCACACTTGGGAAACAAGTGATGACCAGCGCTTCTTCTGTAATCACATCAGATCGAATCTTTACCATTGTTCCTTCCATATGCCAAGGTCAAGGCGGAGGCATTCAACACTTTCGGCTCCAAGCGTAGGTTTGATGTTCTTCAATGCTTACCGATGGACATGGTCGAAGAACGACAGCACAGACTCTCGCCTTCAGCATGGAATCGTTACGAGACGTGCCCACGCATGTATTGGCTTAGTCGACAGGGTTTGCCCCGTAAAGCAGGAATGGCTGCATCACTCGGCACAGCAGTTCACGCCTCAATCGAAGATCTTCTCCAAATCAATCTCGATGGTAGGGAACTTTCGGAATCAAGTTGGCTTCCAGACACAGCGGAAGAAATTCTACGGAAACGCTGGGAAGAAGAGAAGCAAATCTTCCATGAAACACCTCGGCATCCGGATTGGAAAGAAGACAAGTACAAAGAAGCCAGGAAACAGCAGACTGGCGCGGTAAATATGCTCCTTGACCATGTTGGAATCGCTGGACTTTCCTTCGAAAGAATTACAGTTGCTTTGTGGAAAAAAATACAATCTCTGGTCATTGCAGTTGAAGGTGAACTAGTAACCAAAGACGGACATTTAATGGGTATACTTGACTTACTTCTTGCAGAGATTGACAAGGAGGGAAAACTTGCAGGCTGGCTCGTTGCTGACCTTAAAACAGGTAAGGCGCCAACTGGTTCGCTCAAACCAGAAGTGAATCGACAGCTCAGAATGTACAGAGATATTCTTCTTTCAAATAATCCAAATCCTCCTCCTGTCCGAGCAGAAGGTTGGTACACGAGCACCACCTCAAAATGGGTTGCAAAGGGAGACAATGTCATTGAAGATGCCTTGGCAGCTTGGAAGGCAACTCAAATCTCAGATGAACCTCTTGAACCGACGCCGGGCCAATCTTCCTGTGGCGGTTTTTGCGATTGGAAGGCATGGTGCCCACATTGGTTGAAATGGAGGCATGAAGGCGGTAGTCTCCATAAAGGAGATTTCGCAGATGGTGTAATCCTCATTCATCAATACAAACCAGCACAGGGTATCGCCATCGTAGAATCATGTACGCCCATTGGCGACCAAGGCGAGGTCGAACCCAGTGGCGATAAAAGAAGTGTCCAATTCGATGGTAGAGGCAAAGAAGTGCTTGAAAAGTTACTTGATGATGGCCATGAAGGTCCGATATTCATTGGTAGTGCTATGATGAATCGAGATGTTTGGAGAGTTGGGCCTTGGTGCGATGTCTTGCCATGGTCGCCGATTCCGGATTCAGGACGATGAGCCAAGACCAAGATAGGTTTTGATTTCCTCAGAAGCGGATTGATCCTCAATACCGTTAGGGGAGATGAGCCAATGCAGATATCCAATATCCAGTTCTAATAATTCTTTCAGATGCCGTCCACGATGCCGTCCAACTGCCAATACCATGTGCTCTCCATCACGTCGTATCATCCCGTTGGGATCTACGAGTTCGAGATCATCCAACTGTCTTCCCAAGTCGGACTGTGGTGATGCCGTAGAACCAGTAGCGCACCACTGCTCAACTTCAAGTAATGATTTTCGAAAATGGGTTGGATGGTCAAGTCCTAGTTTCCAAAGCAATAAAAGTGAAGCAGCAGCATCTGCAGCAGCAGTGTGGGCATTCTCAAGAGAGATTCCATGACGCGCGCATTGGGAACCCAATCTGTGTGGCCGCGGCAATTTGAGCCTGCGGACCATTTCGAGAGTATCCAAAATAGCCTTAGGTTCAGGTGGAAGGGCACCTATTCTCAAAAACTCATTTCGCAGCATAGGCATGTCAAATTTTCGAACGTTATGTCCGACGAGTACACTGCCCTGAATGAGTGCCGCGACCTCATCTGCGATTGCGGAAAAATCAGGTTCGCCCCGGACATCTGAATCTGAGATTCCATGAATTCGTTGAGATTCGTATGGAATTGGGCGTCTAGGGTTTACTAATCGATCATAGGAAAGTTCTGAACCGTCAGCATCTGACCCAATGAGCGCCAATTGTACGATTCTATCCCTTGAAGTGCTAATTCCTGTGGTTTCCAAATCGAATGCTAGAACTCGTTCGCCATTGAGGAGTTCCATGGTTCGTGGTAAACGCCACGATTGAAGAACTATCGCTTCCAACTACAAGATTAGAAAAGGCAATGAAGAAGAAACTTCTAAACACCATCATGGGATTCTTTCGCCGCTTCTTCACAAAGAAGAATCAAGACGTAACGGTGGAGCCTAGTTTCGAAGAATCAGAGGAAGAGATACTTGAGGTATTGAAAAAACAATACGTCATTGACCTAGAAGAAAATGTGGATTCCATTGAATCTATTCTCGATGGAGAAGAAGATGCAATCGTCCTAGGTGAGGTTCAACCAGCACCGGACTATGACGAATCAAACGCTGCACTAGAGGATGTTCTCGATGTCGAGGAGATGGAGAACTTCTCAGAGAAGAATGTTGTAACCCATGAAACGATTGAAGAAATGGGAGATCACCTGAACTCAGCCCGGATAATAGGAGACCTACCTGAAGAGGTTTCATTCGATTGAATCCGCCTAAAAAAAAACAATGGAAAGTCTAACGAGTGTGTGCAGATTTACAACATGGTTAGATATAGGATTAGTTTGAACTAAAGATATGCAAGGGCGGGGTAGACGATTGAAAGGGCTAGGATTAGTCCTTCTCATGTGCTCTTTTTCTCTTGCTGGTTGTACCGAGTTGCTCGATACAACCGCTGAACCAAGAGCTACAATGGAAGCATACCCTCTACTGATTCAGGAAGGTGAGATGGTAACATTTGATGCCCGTGAATCTGATGCTGTTGAAGGTGTCATTACCGAATATCGCTGGGATTTTGGCGACGGAGAAAAACGAGAGACTGTGACCGGATTCACCTCCCACACATACAAGATGTTTGGGGCATACACAGTTACCTTAACAGTGGAAAATGATCAAGGCGGAGTTGATGATACGGTTGCAGTTGTAGTCGTTAACGGAGCTCCAGTTATTGATCTTAAATACCCAGAAAATCCAAGAGCAGGCGACTCTATCCTCCTCGATGCTTCTGCTTCAGCAGATCCGGAAGGAAACGAACTGAGTTTCTCTTGGGACCTAGATTGGAGCGTTGATTCAGATGGAGACGGAGATGTTCGTAACGATGTAGATTCCTCTCTAAATCAAGTTCTTCTCCCAACGAATAGAAGTGGGATATATCTCGGATCCGTTACCATTGACGACGGCCAAGAAGGCGTCCTAACAGAGGTCTTCGAACTCAATGTATCGTCGCGTCGTTTCAGCGTCGTATGGCAACAAAAAGTCATCGAGCAATCATGGTCTGACTATCTTGCAGAAGGCGATGAATGGAGACAAGAAATAACGCCAGGGTCCGCTGGTCGAATTATTTCTTATGAGGCAGTGCTTGAATTAGAAAATGATTTAGTTCAGCCGTACGATAACTTCACTCTTCTCGTAACAATTCCCGAGGATAATTATCAGGAAAAATCCGAGACGGAAGGCGGAAACATAACTGCTAATGAAAACGCAAAAGCGACAATCTCTGAAGACAAACTCAACCCCTTAGGGGCTGAGGGAATCTATGACTCTGATAGCATTGAGATGGTGATTGATATGGTGCTGAATCAACCTGGATCAGCATTTGGTCAATCCCCGTGGATATTGATAATACAAGCCTTGCAGTCAAATCCGGACTCTGCGATTGAGATTCTCCCGGACCCAGATCCTGGAAACGACTGGACGCTAACAATAAAAATCACCATACAAGAACCTGTCATTACAGAAATCGCATTTGAGTAGGCTAAGACGAAAAGAGTTTGAAGGGCTGTTGACTGGGAGGGATGAGTGGCATGGTTGAATCAGTTGAAATCAGTCGAGTAAACATACGAGACACATTGTCTCTGGACGTATCTGTTTGGATGCATCATCCAGATGATATGGACTTCAGGCCCTCAA
>JABIYX010000006.1 GCA_018666575.1 Methanobacteriota archaeon
CCAACCACCCGTTTTGAGTATGGTTGGAACATCTGGTCCGCCACCATCATGAACGGCTGGAGATACTTGGGCAACTGTTTCTGCTTTTACTTCGTTTTCAACAGTCTCTTCAACGGCATTAGCCTTGCTTAATAGCCCACTCATTTGCTCATCTCATATATTCGTCGCATGGGGAGGTTAAGAACCCAACCCCGATACGAGCGGAGATAGTGTTGTTTTTCCGGCTTACAGACCGGGGGCAGCTTCTCGCCACTCTTCTTCTTCGTCTTCAGTTCCCAAGAACCGACGACCAGCGACTGCAGCTGCGAGAGCAACCATTGATAGGGCTGGGATGATTTCAAAGCCAGGGAGGTAAACACCACGAACATAGATCGTAATCATTTGTGATTCTCGGTCACAGCCACCATTCTTGCAGGAGAAGTCTGATTCAGCATAGAAGTCGAGCGTGTGGTAAGCATCGGTCCATCCTTGAGTCTTAGGGGTACGAATCTGAATTCGGACCTTTGCTGGAGCGACCATTGGTTCTACGTTGACCTTGCTGATTGGAATGTTGATGTTGAATCCTGCGTCTTCTAGTTTCTCACGTGAGTTTTCCGAGACACCGACCTTCATGAAATCGAATTGGTTTCCAAGATTGTATACCTTGAATTCGAAGTCTTTGTCAGTCTTAGGCATGAGTTGAACGAAAGGCTCGACTGCTTCAACTTGCAAAAGAGCGAATTGTGTGATTGATACAATCATGTTTGCTCCTGATGTTGCTTGGTTCCCTGGAGGGAGGCCTTGGATTTCTTGCACGCTGCCTTGGACGACAAGACTACGTGCTTGCATAGTCATGAACGGTTGAGCACGGACAACAACTTGGAAGTCTTCCTCACTGTTTGCCCCGACATAAATATCACCGGGTGCAGCGGCGGCGAGTCCATCTGATGTGACTGAAAGTGCGATCTTTTCGATGTATGCTGTTGGGTTGGATGCAGTACAAGTTGTGAATCCGACGAGAGTTGAACCTGGTTTGACATCAACCTTGATTTCTGCTGGAGCACAGGTAATGGATACCGCAGCGGTTGGAATTTGGGCTTGTGCAGGAACGGCAACAAGCAATAACGAAGCTAGGTAAAGGGTCAAAACGCAAAGTGTTCTCTTAACTCCAGACATTGTGCTCACTAACTCAAGCCACCATATCGACCCTCATAACCATTTTGCCGGGAAGTGCAGGATTGAAAGCAAAATTAAGGAGAATAAAAGTGGGCCCGAAGGGATTTGAACCCTTGACCGCCCGGTTATGAGCCGGGTGCTCTAACCAACTAAGCTACAGGCCCGATGATGCATGCTAGGACACGAAGTTCATGAGTCTGCCGAATCAAACATTGCAAGTGATGATTGTGATGGTTTTGTTTTGGAACGTACCAACGCTTCACACTCGTCTCGGATTTGCTCAGGAACAAAAACCAGTATCTGTTCATCAGATTGAGACAAAGATCGGATCAGAGGAGAATGTTCGGCTGCATCTCGCCCGTCTTCGAGAATAATGCCTTGCTCGTAAGGCATGTACCCTCGCTTTCGAATTGAAGCAGTAATCAAATCGTGTTCTGGATCAAAGCCTGCACCTTCCAAGAAAGCGGATACTTCTGATTGAATCACAACAAACATCTCAGAGGTCAGAGAAGGTATCCGAAGTGATTTATGATAATCCCGGCGAGCCATGAGACGAGATGCATAATTTGAGAGAATCTTATCTGAGTTTCTTGAGAATCGACTCATCGCTACCTTCACGTGAGCGTCATGAATTTCAGAATATTGCTCTGCACTTAAGTCATCATTGAGGAGCATGTGTTCAACTTCGATGCCGAGATCGAGTTTACCATCCTCCGCCAATGTTCTAGCACGAGATAGCATTCGCACGAGATATGCTTGTGTCAACATGTTGACCTTGTGGAAGTAAACTTGGTTGTACATATGATATCGTGTTACGAGGTACGCTTCAATGGCAGGCAAACCCCACGATTTCACGTAAAGCCTTCCTTGATCGTTTACTCTCAGCGCACGAATTACTCTTGCACTATCAAATCCCCCAATTTGAGCACCAGTATTCGCTTGATCTCGAATCATGTAGTCCATTCGATCAACATCCAATTGGCTGCTGATTATTTCTTTGAGGAACGGAGCGATTGAAACACCATCGCATTCCTTTGCCCCATCTAGGATTGAGAAGAGACGCTTTTTTCGCTCATTGCCCAGAACCTCATCGAGTACTTGGCCTATCTCAGAAGATGTATCCTCAAGCATGACTCGGCCCCAATGTTCGTGTGAATGATACGTCGCGAAAACCTCTGGAGTTTCCAGTAGATGAGAGTAAGGTGGATGACCAATGTCGTGAAGCAGGGCCCCTAACCGAACAAGTTCAGCATCATCATTTGATAGAAGACCTGGTTGAACTTCTTGTAAAGAATCAGTTAGTGCACCTGCAAGATGATAAGCACCAAGTGAATGAGCGAAACGAGTATGAGTCGCTGAAGGGAACACAAATTCGCAGGTTGAAAGTTGCTGCACGTTACGTAATCGTTGGAATTCATGCGTGTCAATGATTCTAGCATGATGTGCCGGCACCAAGATATCACGATGAATTTCATCGCGGATAACCCTGTCTCGCATGATTTGCCCTGCTCATCCGTTGCATTTCAAGGCATCTCCTCTGAGAAAGTCGAAGGGCAACGGCTATGCCCTGTAGGCGGAACCACTGTCCATGGCGGATGGTCTCAAGTCCTTTCTCGCTCGATTATCGACAGATGACCCGGAAACGAATGGGCCAAGATTATGGGTCATGTTTGCCATATCGCTCTTTCTAGTCGCGACCCTAAATTGGTATGCTATGGTCCGCGAACCATCTGTGGTCGACGTTGACGACCTAACGAATTATGTCAACGAAGTCGTCAAGGTTGAAGGTACCTTGATTTCCTGGGTTGAAGACCCATATAATTCAGGAGATGATCGACTTGATGCAATTATTGACGACGGCACTGGTGTCGTTGAATTAAGATGGTATCGGCCAGGAGATACACCCCCTATCGGCACAAATGTAACCATCATAGGCGATGTCATCAATTACGAAGGGAGGATGTGGATTCAGGCACTCGGAGCCGGTGCTATGAGTTGGAAATCATCTGATATTCCAGATGTACCTTTGCTGGCGATATCAGATATCGCGATCAACCCAGAAGCATTTGATGGCGAAATCATCCAACTCACCGGTTTTATCTCAAAATCCATCGCTCCAGACATCGCCTTTGGAAACGCTAAACTTGGCGACCATCCAAACTACGGAAACTCTGAACATCAAATAGGAATGACAATCCATTCCTCTACTGGACAATGGATTGAAGCAGGATCTAAAGTAACTGTACAAGGAGTTCTATCTTACCAACAACGTGAGTTACGTTGGAACCTTGGAGTTCAAGGACCTGAAATCATGGTTGACAGAAATCATCCAATCGAAATCCCATTGCTCGATTGGTCATCTCAATCCACATGGATGTATCAATCAGGCAGAACTGTCGATGTCGCTGGAATGCTTTCCATCGAAAACGATACTTGGGAACTCTCTGGTTCCGCAGGCTCACCTTTGTGTGTAATACCAAGTGACGATGATGAGTCCATGGCAGAAACCTGGGAAGGGAAAGCAATCAAGATGCGAGGACGCCTTGTATGGAACACTGCAATCTCTTCATGGTGCCTCGACAAAGGTGGTGACTCCGATGAGTCACTTACAGCAACATCGACCATCAATGATCTTCTTCTGATGCTTAGTGCAAACCCAATTGCTGCCCTAAGCGATCCTAACACGCATTATACAGTGGCAGCTTACATGAAATATGCAGTTGAACCAAGCGTCGAAGATGAGTCAGGCTATTTTGCTGATTCTGCTGGATACACTCCGGGTTGGACAAGTATTGCCGTAACGATTCCAGGACCACGGTCGACATGGCTTGAAGCTGGCCAAGCTGTCGTTGCAGACGTAACTGTTTCATGGGATGATGAAAACATGAGGGCCGAGTTACTGGTCCATGACCTTTCAGAAGGAGACAAAATGAATCCTACTACACTCCTCTGGTCCGATGGAGCAACACAATGGGGCTATGACAAGAACAAGGTTGTCCGATTAAATGGTCTAGCTGTTGAAGAAAACGGAACATGGTTCCTTTCAGAGCCGGGGAGTCAAAAGAAAGTCCGACTCAACGCAATCGGGAATTCGATTGGTCTTGATGAACTCCATCTTGGAACAGCAATGACATGGGAAGGTCGTTTACTCCAAGTTGAAGACAGCGATTCTATGGCAGTAATTTACGCTCTAGAAAGCGCAGACGTTGATGACAGAGACAACGATGGGCTCAGTGACGCTCTTGAGAACTCAATCGGAACAAGTTCGTATTCCGAAGATTCCGATGGAGATGGTGTCGGCGATCGTCAAGAATACATCGACCAGCAATGATGGGGTGAAGAGATGATTGAAGCATATTTCACTGACTTAGGGTGGCTCCTTGGGGCTCTTTTCTTCGGTGTATTTTTGGGTTCCTTGACTGGACTCATCCCTGGTTTCCACGTCAACAATGTTGCATTGATTTTACTTGCATTATCGCCTGCGCTTCTTGACCTCGGCATTCCACTTTCAGCTGTTGCTGCAATTATCGTGTCCACTGGTACTGTTCACACCTTCCTAAATTACATTCCATCTGCTCTGATTGGAGCGCCCGACGGGGATACAGCGTTATCGCTATTACCCGGACATAGAATGCTCTTAGCTGGCAATGCTGCTCGAGGTGTTGCATGGTCTGCAAGAGGATCACAACTAGGGCTTTTTCTCTCATTACCTCTGATCATTGTTGCACGCATTGCATTTGGGCCTGAACTCAATTGGTATGACGGTATGCGAAGTTGGTTGCCAGTTATTCTTCTAACGATTTCATTGCTCCTACTTGCAACTGAAACAACACGTCTAGATTGGCCTAAATGGGTTCAAAAAGTCACCTTCAAAAAACTTGGGAATGACAGTCGTCTCGCCGGATTCTTTGCCGCTACAGTGTTTTTCCTTCTTGCTGGATTGTACGGATGGGCTGTGTTTGAACTTCCTGTTGACAGCCCAGTAGGAATGCCATCGCCATCGCTACTTCTCCCGAGTCTTGCAGGATTGTTCGGTATTGCGAATTTATTGGACATTTATGCCACGACGAGTCATCTTCCGCCTCAACGGGAGAACTGGGATTTGCCTCCCGTAAAGCCACTTATTGCCCCATGTTTTTGGTCAGCAGTAGCAGGAGCGAGCATGGGTGTTTTACCTGGCATGACCGCCTCACAAGCAACCGTTTTGGTTATGGGTGGAAGAAACGTTGCAGCAAAGGTGCAAGGAAAAGAAGGCTATGGAATGGATTGGGAAACTCGCCGATTGACTGAACTTTCAGATGACGAATTGCTTGAAATCGCCATCGCTGAAGCAGAGGGTGGTCATGAGGGTCCTCAAACAAAACAGGATTTGGAAGTCATAGCCATTCTCTCTGCAGTAAACACGGCCGTCACCGTCATGGTTCTCGGGTTCCTCTACATCATCGGAAGATCACGTTCTGGAGCAACACTCGCTCTGAAAATGATGTATCCTATCGAAACATGGAATTCAACAGAACCTACAGCCGATTTCATCCGCTTACTCGCAGTCTGCCTTGCAGCAGGAATTATGGCAATGCCAATTATGAAAATCGTTGGCAAAGGGATGCTACGACTTCACGCTGCAATCCCATTGCAATCCATGGTCATGGGCGTTATTATCTTCGTTGCTGCTCTCGTATGGCTATCAACAGGGTTCGTTGGAATTGGTGTCCTTATCGTTGGGACCATCCTTGGAATGATGCCTCCTCGAATAGGTATCAGAAGAAGCCACGGAATGGGAATTATCCTTGTCCCAATCATGATTTACACATTCGCACAGATGGCAGATAACTTTGGATTCATCTGATTCAAGGGAAACTCCACCTCGCCAAAAGATATGAGGGGGATAACGTTAGGTTGTGTTGTAGGTGACACCATGCGCGGCCAATCATACTTCTTACTCGCCCTTCTATTACTCGTTCCACTCACACCGTTTGTTGAACCAGTAGAATCCACATCCGCTCGCAGTCAACCTTGTTCAGGGGCTATTTGCATCAATGAAGCATTACCTAATCCCAATGGTCTTGATGATGCGATGTATCCTGGTGGAGAATGGCTCGAAATTTACAATTCAGGATCGACGAGTGTTGATGTTCGCAACTGGTATTTCTCAAACAAAGCAGCAAAGACACTTACTTTTGACGTCAACAGTATTGTTGATTATGATGCCAACAATGCATCTACTTACACAATCGGGCCAGGAGAATACATGGTCATCGCTCGAAATGGCTATTCCAACTTCTACGTGGCTAATTCAAATGACTGGATGACCCTCTATGATGGATCAGGTAATTGGATAGACGAAGCAACATGGAACTCCAGTTCCTCTGGAGTTAGCTTAGAACAAGATCCATCCGACCCATATGCGGATTGGATCGCAACATCCAATCCAACACCTGGCACATCGAACAGTGGTGGAGGAAGTGCAGGACCTACCTATTTCCCGAGCGATCTCCAAATTAATGAGGTCATGGCTGACTCATGGCCAAGTCGAGACAACGCATCTTGGCCTAATGGAGAATGGGTGGAACTGTACAATAACGGAACCACAAGCATCAACATGTCGGGATGGTGGTTACAAGATCAAGCAGGTAACATGATTGAAATGGATTCCTCTCATCTCGTGGGTGCAACATCAGATTATGCAACACATATGATTGAACCGGGCCAAACCAGAGTTGTCGCTGTCAATACAACATCCAGCAGTGGTGTATTGAATAACGGCCAGGAGACCATTCGACTCTACCTTCCGAATGGAAGTATTGGTGACGAAGTCAGTTGGAATAACAACGAACCAGGATTTTCTCTTGAGGAGAATCCTGCTGGTGGAATGTGGATTATCTCAACGTATCCATCACCAAACGCCACAAACATCCCTACTCTTGATTCCATTACTGCCACAGGATCAGTGGGCTTCAATGAAATCATGCCTGTTTCAAACAATGATGGTAATGCATCACCTTCTGGTGAATGGATTGAATTACTCAATACTGGAACAAACGACATTGACCTTAACGGATGGTCTATTATTGACGGCATGGGGAATCGAACCTTCCTCGACCCTGGAACAATTGCTGCAAACAGCTCGCAGGGAAGCACCACGATTCAATCAGGGGAACGACGAATCGTTGAATTTACTGCAGACACACGCCTTTGGGACAATTACAACCATCTCATACTGCTCGATGCTTCTTCCATGATTATGGACATGGCTTGGTATGCCACGAATTACGGACCAAACATCTCGCTCCTACGCAGTACAAACTATGTTGATGCATGGTCGCCATCCCTCTATCCAACACCTGGGCAACCAGAGCCAGTTCCAACCGCAACAACTGGTGATGTTCGAATCACAGAGTTACTTCCTGACGCAGTAGGTTCCGACTCGGAATCATACCCTGGTGGTGAATGGATTGAAATTCACAACTATGGTTCGACAGAAGTGGATGTTGCAGGTTGGAGATTATCCGCAGCAAATCGTAACCTCATGTTGCACCAATACAACATGCCAATGAAGTCAACAACAATCTTGGCTCCTGGTGAAACAACACTGATTGCTCTCAATGGCACATCTCAATTCTACCTGAAACACACGACTCCAGACCAAATCAATCTCATTGATGGAAATGGAGAAATTGCTCATACTGCCCAATGGACAACGACTCTCGAGGGTGGTTCTCTCATCAACAACACAGAAACTCATGCTGGTGCAGGACAATCCGGTGCTAACGCACCCACAACATCCACCACATGGGGATTGAACGACTGGGTGAACAGTGCATGGGCTACCCCAGGAAGTGCAAATCCAGTATGGCCTGAATACACGGAACCTGAATCGATCGTAATCACAGAAATCGCTTCGTCTTGCGATGATTCAGAATTTTCTCCGGGTGCAGATTGGATTGAGCTTCACAATACGGGTGCAGAACAAGTCAACCTAAGCAGATGGAGAGTGAGTATGGATTACACCTCCAACCCACTTATGGGACGGCAGTTTGTTGACTCGAGTATGCTCTGGAATCATGCAGAAAACAACACTACAATCGAAGCAGGACAGCGAATCGTTGTTGAATTAACCTACGATATATTCGGAGGTTCTCTTGAAGACGCTGGAGTGCTTACCTTACTCAATCCTGATGGAGAACTTGTCACAAGTGCATCACCAGCACCTGAATTCCTCGCAAGGAATTGTGTTACTTACGGCTACAACGTTACGAATTCTGAATGGGTTGAATTCGCATGGCCAACTCCAGGTACAGCAGAACCAGATGCTACGATGATTGCTTCTCAGGATGCAATCAAATTTACATCACTCATGTGGGACGGTACATCCTCGATTTCTTCTGAACTGGAATTCTTTGAAATCACCAACAGTGGAGAAGAAGATGCGACCCTTAACGGATGGCAAATTCGACGTACAGCAGCAGATAGTACAGAATATACTGCGACCATTACCAATCTTCAGGTTGCAGCTGGATCATCTGTTAAGTTAACGAACGACGTATCTGGACTTGCTTTGTATGAAGATGGAAGCATTATCGATATGAATGTAGCAATGAGTTCACCAATTTACCTCCTTGACAGTGGCATGGCCTTGCAACTCATCCATCCAACTGGACAAGTTGCAGATACCATTGTCTATGGTAACGGCCCTGTTGATGCTGAAGGATGGTCTGGTGTTGCTCTTACAGAACCAGTAAATGGCATTGACAATTTAATCCTCTACAGAGGAGATGGATGTGGAACAATAACCGATACAAACCAATCAATGGATTGGCATCAGCGCTGGGGACGACTCGGTGCAAGTGATTTCTGTACTGACCTCACGTTCTCTGACGCAACAATGATTCAGCCACTCCTCGGTCCTCATGATGGACTCGTCGATGTTCTCGCATGGGTTGGTCAAGCCCAAACCTCACTTCATTTGCATCTGTATCAACTCCAATCAATGGACCTTACTCAGGCTCTCATTGATGCACACAACCGTGGTGTTACCGTCGTTGTCGTCCTAAACGAAGTGGAATTCTGGTGGAATACAAACGATCGAGAAACACAGGCATCATATGCATACGAACTCAAGCAAGCTGGAATCGATGTTTCTTGGTTTGGTGGAAGTGGGGATGATCCTTACCTCTACCTTCACGCGAAGGTTGCAGTTCAAGACGAAGCATCCGTATGGATTGGGTCTGGAAACTGGAAAGACGCATCACTCCCGCCACCAGGCCAACGTGGCAACAGAGACTGGAGCATGATTGTCCACAGCCAAGAACTTGCGCAGACTGTCTTAGAGCATATGGCGTTTGATGAAGATTCCATGTACGTCATTCCTGTATCATCGACTCCTCCCACCAACAGTTATTCGATGCCTGACGTAAGAACAATCGTTGGAGATTCTGCACCTACGTTCACTGGAACATATTCTGGTACATTGTTGACATGCCCCGATGATTGTGTCGAAGGATTAACCACCATGATCGAAAATGCTGATGATGAAATCCTGCTCTCATTGCAATATCTCGATCTAGATTGGCAATGGGGCTGGGGTGAAAATCCAGTTGTAAGCGCACTTGAAGATGCTGCACAACGAGATGTTTCAATTCGTCTTATCATCAACGGAGCATATCTAGACGAGGATATCCAAGACATTGTAGACAGAATGAACAACGATTGGAATCAAACCAATGGCTGGGATGTTTCTGCCATTATCATGAGTGAGGATGACGATGTTTCGAAATTACACAACAAGGGAGCAATTGTCGATGGCACATCTGTTCTTATCTCGAGCATCAACTGGGGAGATTCTGCCATGGTTCGTAACCGAGAAATGGGGCTGATTGTCGATTCTGCTGAAATTGCAACGCCTTACATCGAATCATGGTATGCTGACTGGAATCGCCTCGACAATGTAACTGATACCGACAACGATGGATTGCCGGATATTTGGGAAGTTGGAAATGGCTTGAACAGAACAATAGCAATGTTTGGTACGACACTTGAAGCTGACATTGACGCTGACGGTGACACACTTTCGAACTATGACGAATACGTCTTGGGAGGAAATCCACTTTCTCAAGATACTGACGGTGATTGTATCCTCGATCAAATCGAAGTGGCTTGGGCTCAGACAACTGCCCTTGACCCCGGAGTCACTGATGTCTCTCCATACGATGCAATCAACATGGCAGATGCAAATGGCGATGGTGTCAATGAAGCAGATGCACTAGGGTGTGACCTCGGAGGCATTACTCCGGATCCATCTGACAATCAGAACAACGATACCACAAATCAATCAATTGATGATGATAATGATGGTGTCTTGAATGAGGATGATGATTGTCCAGATACGCCAGCAGACACTCCTACTGACATCGATGGGTGTTCGCTCTCCCAACTCAATCAAAATGCAGGAGATTCTAGCGGAGAAGCAGACGAAGGCATGGGTGCGACATTCATGCTTTTGTTGATGCTCGGTGGAGCTTTGTTACTCATTGGTGCAGCCAATGGAATTATACAAACACGCAAAAATAAATCTGAAGGAAAAGATTGGATTGAAGAAGAAGAATTGAACGCTGTTATTGGTTCAAATGCCACATGGGATCAACCTGTTCTTGATGGACAAGCACCTGATACCGAGAACGGAATTTCTACTCAAGATCTTGAACGATTCCCAGGATGGGATAGTGCAATGGTGGAGAAGTATCTCGATATGGGTTGGAATCTTGACCAACTGGAAGAATACTATCAACAACAGATGTCTGAACAGGCTTGAGACGCGTAACCTTCACAAAGGACTGCACTGTGGTTAGGCCATGGCTTACACTTCGAGTAACCCCGTATTCCAACCAAAATTCTGGAACACAATCTCTGGAAACGACAGAATGACCTTTGAAGGAACATTACAGAAAATTGGAATTCTGTTTGGATTAATGACCATTTCAGCACTCGGCACAGTTGTGCTTGGATTCATTGTTCCTGGGCTTCTTTACCCGATGATGCTGTTCGGAATGTTCGGCACTATTGGAATGGGATTATACCTCGTCTTCTCACGTCCATCGAATCCTCAGGCCCCAGTTATGATCTATGCATTCATGGAAGGATTCTTCATCGGCCCATTAACGCTCTTCTTCGAATTATCATATCCTGGAATCGCAATACAAGCAGGTTTAGCAACACTTGGAGTTATTGGAGCAATGTTGACCATTTACTCATTGCGGATCATACGCCCAACTCCAACATTCAACAAAATTGTCTTTTCTCTTACTGCATCGATCATGTTCATATATTTCATTAGCATCGTATTCATGTTCATTCCAGGAGTTTCTATCCCCTTCCTACACAGCAGTGGACCTATTGGCATAGGAATTAGTCTGTTTATTATTGTCGTTGCATCCCTAATGCTTATCTCGAATTTTGGTATGATTGAAGCCGGTGTGCGAATGGGGGCCCCTAAGCAACAAGAATGGTGGGGTGCTTACGGCATTCTCGTAACCGTTCTCTGGCTGTACTTTGAGATGCTTCGACTTCTTTCTAAACTTCGAGACAATTAGAGGTGACACCCTTGTCAAGACCGTTGCCTGTGGCAAATTTACAGGACTTTCTATCAGGTAACGAAACTCGACGTAAGGCATTCATTGAAACTGTAGGAGATTCTCTTGCTGATATTGGATTCTTTGCTCTCGTAAATCATGGCATTGATCTCAACCTAATCGAAGAGACCTACAGCCAAGCAGAACACTTCTTTGCTCTCGATGAAGAGACAAAACGATTGTATCTTCGTCCAGAAATATCTCATCAAAGAGGCTATACGGCATTTGGGATTGAACATGCAAAAAATAACCCTGCTCCTGATTTGAAAGAATTTTGGCAGACTGGAAGAGGAAACCAAGGCAGTGAAACGGACCTGACATATCCTGCGAACAATTGGCCATCTCAGCATTTACCTGAATTTGAAAAGAATGTAAACTCACTCTACGATAAAATGGAAGCGAAATCTACCATGCTTCTTAGTGCTTGCAGCACATATCTTGGCCATGATGAATCCTGGCTACCTGAAATGGCTAAAGATGGGAACACCATCATGAGGATCATCCATTATCCTCCACTTGATGAATCAACTCCAGAAGGTGCTGTACGTTCTGCTGCACATGAAGACATCAACCTGATTACGTTGTTAATGACTGCAACGGCTGCAGGATTACAGGTCATGGATCATGACGGATCCTGGATTGATGTCAATGGAAATCATGAGCAAATTATTGTGGACTCAGGAGACATGATTCAGAATCTAACAAATGGTTTATTCAAATCAACAACTCATCGAGTCGTCAACCCAGGGGACCCTACACAACGACGTTTTTCTATGCCGATGTTCGTTCATCCAAGAAATGAAATCGATTTAACACCGAGGGAAGAATTCGTTTCACGAACTGGAGGCGTTTCCTCTTACCAATCGATTACAGCAGGAGAATATCTCCACCAACGTCTCGTTGAGATCGGCTTAGCATCAAAATGAGTTGACATCATGCACATCCCCACCATACTTGCAATCAAAAGAGACGGAGGTATCCTTTCACAGAAAGATATCTCTTGGTTCATTGAGAACCTTTCAGAAATACCGAATGAACAGATTGGGGCCTTTTTGATGGCTTGTCAAATCAATGGACTCAATTCGGAAGAGACCTATCACCTAACTACATCGATGCTTGAAAGCGGTGAATCATTACCACTCAACCCAGGAGCGGTCGATAAGCATTCAACAGGAGGAGTTGGTGATAAAATGAGCATAATTCTTGCGCCAGCACTTCGAGCATGTGGGGCGACAGTACCAATGCTTGCAGGAAGAGGCTTAGCACACACTGGAGGAACCATCGATAAATTGGAATCAATTCCTGGATTTGATACTGGTTTGAGTATAGACGCTATGAAACAAAACCCTTGCTTCATCTCAAGGCAAACAAATGAGATTGCTCCAGCTGATTCAATTCTTTATGCAATTCGAGACGTCACTGCGACTGTTCCATGCATCGGATTAATCACAGCCTCTATCCTATCAAAGAAAGCTGCAGAAGGGATTCATTCGCTTGTATTGGATGTCAAATATGGTAGAGCAGCGTTCATGCAGCATTCAGAAAAAGCACGTGAATTAGCCGTATCAATGGTTCAGGTTGGCACACAACTGGGCATCAATGTCACAGCCCAATTGACTCAAATGGATCATCCGCTCGGCAACTGGCTTGGAAACAGCCATGAGATCTATGAATCAATTCAATGCTTGAAAGGAATGGGGCCAGAGGACACAATGGAGTTGGTTTATGCTCAAGGGAAAGCCCTTGGATTTGACCTTGAAGAAGTCATTGAGAACGGAACGGCTCTCAATGAATTTAGAGAGATGTTGATTCGACAAGGTGTTGAGATCGATGTTGCAGACCAACTTCTTCAAGACCCATGGAGTGTTCTTCCAAAGGGGCCTCAACAATATGTATTGAAGGCTGAACAAACTGGACACATCGCTGATATTGATGCCCTTATTCTTGGCCAAGTTCTCTGTGAAGCAGGCGCTGGCCGATCTCGGCAGGGACAAGAAATTGATCACGGAATTGGAATTCAGTTGCATAAGAAAGTCTCAAATCATGTCGAAGAAGGTGAATCGATATTGACGCTTGATGCAGATTATGGCTTCGACGTTCACCTTTTACAACGCCTGAAGGATGCAATTAAGATCAGTGAGTATCAAGTCAAAGACGGTTCTCGAATCCTAGAAACCATCACAATTGAGAACTGTTCTTAGTTCTTGATTCAATGGAAGCCGTCATAAAGGAGATGTTGTTGGGAAAAATCGCCGATTTAGCTTAGCTGGTGGAGCGTGGGACTGTTAATCCCAAGGTCGTGGGTTCGAGCCCCACAATCGGCGCCTCTATTCCCACTCGATTGTGCCGGGTGGTTTGTGCGTAATATCGTAGACAACACGGTTTACTGCACCCTTTACTGCATTGGTAATGCGTGTGCTAATCTTTTGTAGAATAGCGTGAGGAATTTCGGAGTATCTTGCAGACATACCGTCAATGCTTTTCACGGCTCGAACGACTACGGTTTCACCATATGCACGAACGTCGCCATGAACTCCAACTGATCTAACAGGAAGAAGTGCTGCGAAGTATTGCCAAGGAAGTTCCATTTCACCTGCAGCTGCTGCCGCTTCGAATTCTTCTTCGACAATCGCACAGGCCTCTCTTACCACCGCTACACGCTCTGGAGTGAGTTCTCCGAGGGTTCGTACGGCAAGCCCTGGGCCAGGGAAGGGTTGACGTTCTGCAACGATAATATCGAGCTCTCTTGCGAGTTCTCGAACTTCATCCTTGTAGAGGTCTCGTAGAGGTTCGACAACTTCGAGTGTCATGTCCTCTGGCAATCCTCCAACATTATGATGAGATTTGATGGTGTCACGGACACCGCCACCAGATTCAATCCAATCAGGAGCAATTGTTCCTTGAACGAGATACTTAGCACCACATTTCTTTTGCTCATCTTCAAAGATTCGAATAAAAAGTTCCCCAATCACTTTGCGCTTGTCCTCTGGATCAGTAACACCTTCAAGAGCCTCAAAGTAACGGTCAGCCGCCTTTACTGTGACCAAGTTGATGCCTTGTTCTGCAAGCATTTTTTCAATTTCTTCAGTCTCATCCTTTCGCATGAAACCAGTATCGACATAGACACAATGAAGGAGGTCTCCAACAGCCCGACTAGCAATAACGGCAGCAACCGTTGAATCAACACCACCTGAACA
>JABIYX010000005.1 GCA_018666575.1 Methanobacteriota archaeon
CTAAAAACCTCAGGTTCGAGAACGGATGTCTTGTCCGATCATAACTTACAAAAAGAAATTGAGGATTGGGATTCTTCTTCTCCTCAAAATGCTGAAGAGGTCGAGATGTTACGAAATCACCGTCTCCAACTTACTCTCTATTCGATGGTATTCCAGAAACAAGAGTCCTTCAAATCGGAAGATGTTCGCCGTAGAATCAAGCCACCAGCTCTTCTCATCAGTACGTCTGGAAGACTTGTTGAAATGCCTCTGAAGATGTATGAGGAAGCACAGACAGAACTCTCATCGCTCTTGGAATGGATTGCAGCGCTAACTGCAAATGAAAATGTTGTTAGCGAGCCGAAAAGACTTCCAATCGATTCAATCGATATATGCAAAAAGTGCCCATTCTACAAAGGAGAACTTCGAATGTGTGGGCCTGAAGGAACCGAATTAGGAATTATCGACTAAACTTTCCTGCCAAGAATAGCCAATGTACCAGGCTTTCCATCATGAGCATTTGCTCGCCAAGCATGGATCTCTTGGAACCCAACATCTTTCCACATCTCAATCCACTCCTCTTCGGAAAAAGTCGACATATGAACATCAAGAGCTTCAGGCCATCCAAGACTGTCTTCATGTTCTGCATAGTGGTCTATTCCGATCACTGCCCAGCCATTATGTTCTAACCAATCGTCGTGTATGGATTGCAGCATAGCCTTAGGTTCTTTCAGATAGTAGAGGAATTCCATCGAATGAACGAGTTGATAGGATTTTACAGGTTTCGTTTCAGGGAATTTAGCACAATGATATGCATTGATGAGATCAACTTCCCTTGCCTTCTCAATCATATGCTCTGCCCCGTCATAACCAACAGCTTCAACGCACGCAGGGTGTTGAGATAGTTTTCTTACAACCCATCCATTTCCACATCCAAGATCGACTGCTGAAAAGGCCACTCGATCAGCCAACACTCGCTCAAGAGCAACATCAACCATTTCGTTTACAGCGTTAGCATGACCTCGTTCCATACCTTCATCCTTGCCGAGATGCGCCCAGTGGTTGAAGACGTCCGTTGCTTCCTTCATGAATCTCCGAGGGCGTAGATGAAAAAAAGGCATCGAAAGCAACATCATCTGGGTTCACTTGGAACAGTCATGAGCATCAACACACAATCAATCGATGACGTCTTGTTTCCAAAAACAGAAGCGTACTCTAAGGGTATGCTAACTGTTTCACAACGGCACACAATCGCTTGGGAATGCAGTGGAAATCCCGACGGTATTCCCGTCATTGTCATTCACGGTGGACCAGGTGGCGGAAGTCAACCATCGTATCGACGGTATTTCGACCCACAGAAATGGAACATCATTCAATTCGATCAACGAGGTTGTGGCCAATCAACACCATATGCAGACCTCGAAGAAAATACGACAATGCACCTTGTTTCTGATATTGAAGCACTGCGCGAGCATTTTGGAATCGATACATGGCATGTTTTCGGAGGTTCATGGGGGTCAACACTCGCTCTGATTTATGGGCAAAACCACCCTGAGTGTGTTCGTTCCTTCATATTGAGAGGCATCTTCATGTGCAGAAAATCAGAACTTCACTGGTTCTATCAAGACGGAGCAAGTCACGTATTCCCTGATGCATTTGAGCCATACTTTAACCACATACCCGAAGATGAACAAGATGCATTAATTCCCGCATATTACAAACGATTAACAGATGATAATATCGAAGTCCGAAGAGCTGCCGCCAAAGAATGGACACGCTGGGAAATGGCTACAAGCCGACTCTTTCCTGACCCATCGTACCTTGAAAAGGCAGAAGATCTCGATTTCGCAGTAGCGTTTGCTCGAATTGAATGTCATTATTTCATCAATGCGATTTTCGTCGAAGAAGCATATATCCTGAACCATTCACAAATCATTGAACATATTCCTGCTGTAATTGTACAGGGCCGATACGATATGGTTTGCCCAGCAAAAAGTGCTTGGGAATTACACAAGAAATTACCTTCTTCAGAATTGATTATCGTTCCAGATGCCGGCCACTCTATGGGTGAAGTCTCAATTGCAAAGTCCCTAGTGGATGCGACAAATTCCATTTAAGCGCGTTATTTTGCTTAATTGGCAATTTGCGAGTACATATCTGATAAGGGAGAAGAGAGAGGTTCAAATCATGGCCGAAGATTCCAGAAGGAGCACTCGCGGTTCATTTCGGATGTTCGTCTACTTGGGAATGCTTCTGTTGATGCCTATGGCTGGCATGGCAGAAAACGACAATCCATCTGCTATCGATTGCTCAGAAGTTTCCCTTAATGCAGGAGATGAAAGCGACTGTAGCGTCGATTTAAGTGACTATCCGGGAGTTTCTTCGATTCGATATGAGTATGTTCTTTCTTCGACCAATTCAGAAACAATATCATCTGTAATGGATACCGGAGCCGTCCATACATGCGGTATACTAGAAAATGGTTCAGCGATGTGCTGGGGCCGAGATACATATGGCCAACTTGGAGATGGTGGGGAGGCCACAACGAACACCAGACCGAACACATATGTCGATGCACCAAACGATGTCACGGTATCACAAATTTTCACTGGTCCATACCGGACGTGCGCAATTTTAAGCAACGATGCAACAAATTGTTGGGGATTTAACGAAGATGGTCAAAGCGGTGACGAATCCACAAATACATACAAATCACCAACGAATGAAGTAAACTTTCCGGAAGGACGAGTTGCCAAATCAATGGGAATGGGTAATAAACATACATGTGCAATTTTGGATAATGACCAACTTGCTTGCTGGGGGGCCGATCAGCACGGTGCTCTAGGAAACGGAGACTCAAATTCCGAAGACCAGTATTCGCCTGTGATCATATCAACTCCAGCGGATCGAACAACGGTCAAGATTGATGCAGGAGTAAGCCACACATGCATTCTCATGGATGATGGAGGAATTATGTGTTGGGGCAGAGATAACGTAGGGCAACTCGGCAATGGAGAGAGTAGTCCAACCACATTCGCTCCCGAATCAGACGTTATATTGCCTGAAGGAAGGGTAGCAACCGATTTTTCAGTCGGCAATGAGCATTCTTGTGCGATTTTAGACAACGATTCTGTGGTCTGTTGGGGGATGAACAATTACGGGCAACTTGGAGATAATTCTACAACGAATGCCAAAACCCCTACGTTTGTTCATTTGCCAAATGGATCTAAAGCAACTAGGATTAGTTCTGGATCTGGACACACATGTGCAACAATCGAGAATGGAAGTTTGTATTGCTGGGGCCATAACAAAAACAGTCGCTTAGGCATTGGCACGAGCGGGGGGGTTCGCACAATTCCAACGTTTGTATCAGCAAATCAAAGCATCGTTAAAATTAGCGCTTCAGCGGAACACACATGCGTTCTTTCAGAGAATGGGTCAATTTCTTGTTGGGGGCGCAACAACTACGGTCAATTGGGATTGGGACACACTGGTGAGCGAAACACTCCAAACCAACTAGATTGGAACAGCGCCCCTTTTTCCTCCATATACGGACCTGCTCCAATTGAGACGTGGGGGGATGAACAACCCTTGAGGGGACGAGTGACTTCTGGCGAAAATGATGTTTGGAATGTTCACCTTGAAGTTCCAGAAAGCATCGAATTAGGGACGTATGATTTAGAAATTACACTTCTGAAAATAGGAGGGATACGATCGACTCTGATAATGGATGACGCTCTACAAATTTCGGAGAATACTGCGTCTGATGAATTGGAAGAAAAAACCATGATGTACATGGCGATTGGTGGAGGAGTGATTGCATTGATTTTATTGTCTCTAATGTTCAAGAAAAAGGGCACTGAATCACCAGAGCGCCCAGAAACAAGAAAACAGAAGCCCCGAGAAGGGCCGTCACAGAAATTCTAGAAGCATTTGCCATGTTGGCATTTGGAGTCATACAAAAACAGCCTCAATGAAGCGTCGGCTTCATAGTGTATAGGCGGCTGGGTTGAATCGGAGGCAATTCCTCCGGGTGAGTAAATGACTGAAGAAGGGACAATCACTCCAGAGATTCAAATCAATCAACTTGAAGACGCTCTAGCAACGGAAACAGACCGTTTGAAAAAGCTCTTTGCTGCATATGAAGCACAAGAAAAAGAACTTGTCGATGCACGTGCAGAAATTGAAGTTCTAGAAAAAGAAATTATCGATAAAGAAATCGAGCGAGAAGCACAAGAATCACTTATCGCAGAGAAAGATTTCAGAATCCGTGAACTCGAAATGAAGGCCACAAAGGCAGACAAGCGTGTTGAACATCTTCAACCAGCCCTCCAAACAATGGAAGAAAAATACTCACGTGAAAAAGATCGTCTTGGCAAAGTTTTCGGCATTGCAGAAGAACTTGACAATGATCTGAAACTCGCTGTCACTGAGATGAAAGCAAGAGATGACTGGTACGTATCTCACATGACACTCTTCGAGGACCTCAACAAGGCTATCAAGGAACGATATGAGATGATTGAACGAGCTGTCGAATCTGAGCGTCAATCTCAACACATGTCTCGTGCCTTCACAGAAAGAATGGACGAGATGGTTGAAGCCAGAGCAGAAGAAATGACGAATCAAGAGCCTGAAGCACCTGATGAAGAGGCTGATGAACCTGAAGAAGTTGTTGAAGAAACATCTCCTGAAGAAACAACCGAAGAACCTCAAGAAGAAACTCCTGAAGAAGCCGTCGAAGAAGAAGTTGCTGAAACTTCCGAAGAACCTGCAACATGGAATGCTGATGTCGATCCATGGGCAGATAACTGAGGTGATTGAAGTTGGGAGGCCTCGCTCAAGGAGGTCATGCTCCAGTTGGAACGTTTTTACTTGCAGGGATTGCAATTCTTGTAGGTGGAATCTATCTTGATTCATTGTACGGACTAATGCCTTTGGCCGGTGTTCTTTGCCTCATGATTTCCGCATTTTTTGCTAATTTCTGGAGAGATCCTGACCGACCTATACCGCAAGAAGAAGGCGTTCTTGTTTCACCTGCTGATGGACATGTTATGTTCGCCCGAAGAGAGCGAGCAACTGGCCGTCGCCCGTCGAATGAAGAGCGTGAAACCTCATCAATTGAAACCGATGTTCATACAGGTGATTGGTTTCCTCAAGCATGTGAAAATCCACTTGACTTTACAACAGAACAACGATTTGAACCAGCAGATACACCAGGTCCAGATGATGTCTGGAGAGTTGCGATCTTTATGTCTCCACTTGATGTTCACGTGAATCGAGTTCCTTTCGATTCAACGATTGTTGCTATGGAGCACAGAACAGGAAAAGGTCGTCGAAGAGGTCCTTTCGCACCAGCATTCCGCAAAGAAAGCGAATACAATGAGCGTGTTCGAACTGTTCTCGAGGGTGAAGATGGCGGTCGAATCGAAGTTATGCAGATTTCAGGGGCACTCGCCAGAACAATTGTTCCATGGACTGGTGTAGGGGATACTCTACGTCGTGGCGAACGCTACGGTATGATTCGGCTAGGAAGTCGAGTCGATGTTCGAGTTCCAGCATCGCTGTACGCACCGAATGTAATTTCTGCAGAGGATGAAGATCCAGCATATCCTAAAGGACAATTTATCAAAGCCGGATTAGATATCATTTTCAAACCAATACCGGATGAAGAGTGATCTCAAGGAAGGGGTATCATGCTAGACCGTCATTCATCAACCCTCCTTGGTGGAGACGAAAAGAGTCTGAAAATTCACGACTTGGTCAAAGCTCCAGCGAATACCTCTTGGGCAAAAGAGCGTCAACAATCGTGGGATGCAAGTAAACCAGCCACTGTATATCACACTCCCGAAATGACTGCTGATGGCGAACCATGTACTGCAGTCACTGTAATTTTACGAACTAAAGGCTGCCATTGGTGGTGGTCTTCAGGATGTACGTTCTGTGGTTACTTCAACGACACTCGTGATGATGTAACAAGCGAAGATCTTCATGCTCAATGGAACGAAGCGAAGGAAAAG
>JABIYX010000004.1 GCA_018666575.1 Methanobacteriota archaeon
AAAGAAGAGAACGGATTGGAATAAACGGGACGGCCATGGGAATTAGCGAAAAAATGGGGGATGTTCTCGGCCAAGCGGTCGAAACAAAACTGTTTCGCGAAGTCATGGAACATGACATTCAACCAAAGCATCTTGCCATTATCATGGATGGCAACAGACGGTTTGCTTGGAGATCAAACCTTGCCACACACGTCGGCCATCGAATAGGAAAGCAACGCCTTGAGGCAGTCCTTGATTGGGTTCTCGAACTTGGAATTCCTTGGTTTACTGTCTATGCTTTGTCAACAGAGAATCTTAATCGCCCTGAAAAAGAATTGAAGACATTGTTCAAGCTCTACATCGATGGTCTCAAGTCGATTGCAGATGATCCACGAATTCATGAAAACAATGTCCGTGTCCAAATTATTGGACATCGTGATCTTCTTCCAAAGGATGTCAATGACGCAATTGATTACGCTGAATCAGAAACGAAGGATTACGGAGACTTCGTTTTTACAGTATGTCTCGCTTATGGTGCTCGTGAAGAAATGATTCGAGCCATTCAGAACATTGCTGAACTTCATGCTAATGGAGAACTTCCTCTGGAATCAATTACTCAAGAAACTGTTTCTGAACACCTCTACACTGCAGAGATGCCTGACCCTGATTTGGTCATACGGACAAGTGGAGAAGAGCGAATTAGTAACTTCCTTCTCTGGCAAATGGCTTATACAGAATTGTACTTCACTGATGTGTTTTGGCCATCGTTCAAGAAGAAAGATTTGCTAAAGGCAGTACAAACATACCAGATGCGAAAGCGTAGATTTGGTGAGTGAAATGGTGCAGTGTGATACTTGTCTCGGCTACCTCAATCCTGCACTTGCAGTTGATGCATGTGTTCGAAGAGGCGATGAAATTTTGTTAGTTCAGAGAAAGTTCCCTCCATCTGCAGGTTCTTGGGTACTTCCAGGGGGATTCGTTGACCAAGGAGAGCGTCCACAAGATGCAGTCCTCAGAGAATTGAAGGAAGAAGCAAATCTTGACGGTATCAATCCTGTCTTACTCATGGTCATGGGAGAACCCGAGCGTGATCCTCGTAAGCACATTGTAAGCATCGTCTATGAAGTTGAAGCAACGGGTGACCCAGTTGGTGGTGATGATGCGTCAGATGCTCGTTTCTGGCCTATTGCAGACATTCTTGAAGGAAGACTTGTTCTGGCTGGAGATCATGGTGAAATCGTTGAAACTTGGCTCAATCAATCAATTCAGAGCCAATAAATTCTGCAAATTGTTGTTTGGCATCTGGCCATTCTGGCAGATCCAATGCTTCAGTGAGAAACAAACCTGCTAAGAATTGAGCTTGGATTTCTTCAACATTCGATTGTGATGTTAGACGAAACAGGGGATACCCATCAGACTCAAGTCGATCGAGAAAACCACGCTTCGCATTACTCACGAGAAGAGTTGGGACTCCCATCAAGACTGACTCGCTTGCAACAGTAACTGATTGGGTTATGACGGCATTATGTCGCGATAACATTGTGATGAATTGCCAAGGATCGCCTGTATACTTGGATTCATCAGCATAAGTAATCTCAATTCCTTCAAGGATTTGCTGAGGAATCTCAAGAACCTCATCTGAATCATGAATCCCATCTCCTTGCAATCGTCGCACAACAAACGAAGGAGGATCTTGAACCTGTACCGGCCGAAGTTGTGGCCGTAAGTGCACATGGCCATGAAGTCCATCTAAGCGTTGAATATTTACCTTCTTTTGATTGAATTTTTTAATCCATCCGTCATCAATAGATTCGTCCCAATGAATTGGAAAAATAGCATCTGTAGCAGCATTCTTTGCTAATTGATGAGCCAAATGATTGATCTCTGTATCGGAAATGTACCATCGTTTTGGAATGTTTAGTTTCTTTGCAACTCGTAATTCAAGAGAAGCCCCTACTGAAACAATTCGCTCGAACCTATGCCCGTTCTTTGCAGCAGTTTTGAGTTCTTTTCGAACAATTCGCATTCGTTTCCAAGCAGTTCGAAAGCGTCCTTTTCCGACAGGTCGTTCAACCCAAATTATCTGACGTCGTGGAAGAACACCCTCGCTTGATTCCATCAATTTACGTACTTCATGTCTGTTCGTTGCAACAATGACATCTGTTGCTGTTCCTGAACGCAGAAAAGGAGCGAGGAGACGCACATGAGCAGGATGGTCAAACACCCAGCATGTGCGCATAACTTTGCCAAGCGCTCATGGTTAATGTCTATGAGCATCCAAACATTAGCAGGGCTATGAAAGAACCAATTACATTGGATGGAATGAAGGTCTTTGGACCGTATACACCAGGCGTAAAAGCAGGAAACCAATTCTGGCTGTCTGGACAAATTTCGATAGATCAGGGTGAGGATATCGTATCACAAACTAAAGGTGTACTCGCTAAAATCGATGCATTGCTCGCTGCTGGTGGATTCAAGAAAGAAGATATCTGCTTCGCTCAAGTACTTCTCGATACAATTGAAGATTATGCTGCAATGAACGAAGTGTACGGTGCTTGGGTCGAGGACATGGCCGTCCGTCCTGCACGAGCTGCATTCGAGGCTGGAGCATTACCAAAAGGCGCTCTTGTCGAAATTGTTGTTCAAGGCGTTCAATCTTGAGGAAGCAATATGCCGGGAACACCGTACTTAGAGGAGCCTCCAGAAGGTCTGCTTACGTGGCCTAAGTTGCTCCAAATGACTGTTCCAACGCTACTAGCTCTTGGAATTGCATCGTGGTGGACTGGGTATCTTCTTCACTTTTTCATTCTCGTCACCATTACATTGACCCTA
>JABIYX010000163.1 GCA_018666575.1 Methanobacteriota archaeon
CAACCAGAATCTCTTGAAGCAGATGCTCTAGACAAAGGTTGCTCGATTGATTCATGGTGGATGGGACGATCAACGTTCACTCCAACCACCGATCCAAGTGATTGGATTCTACCCGCTCCAGGACCCGCTTCATGGAACGAAGACCAATATCTACCTCACGGTGATGGAAGTCCATTGCCGGAGCATCCAGTGAAGGTCGGAACTCCCCGGCCCGCAGTTATATCGACCTATGGTCTGATGATGATCTTATTTGTGATTGGCGTTTGCGTTCTAACCGGTTTATTCATTTCAGAAAACAATGGAGTTGAAATGATAACCACTGAAGATGGAAGCGAAAAAGTATCGGATGATCTGACTTGGATTGCTTACATTGTCTTAGGCGTCGGATTAATTTGGACCATGTTAGGATATTTTCAGTATAAGATGCAGCGGCAAATGGCAGATACACCCACGAGCCTTGTCCGTTCAGTGGCTGTTGGAAACCCCGAATTGGTAGGTCAAGTTCGGCCATCGAAAGCCGGTGTGTTGAGAGTCGTTGTTGATGGTCATCCAAACAGAGTCATTCCAAACTGTGTAAACTTCTCATGGGAATATGAAGTGAAAATCTGCAAGGAAACCACAGATAGTGAAGGAAATACAAAAACAGAGTGTCATTGGCAAACAGTCCGTTCCGATAGCGGAGCAGTACCTTTCATCCTCAATGATGGGACTGGAGGGATTCTGGTTAAACCTACTACGTTCAAGAGAGTCGATATGGGGCACTACCTTCGAAGGTGGGAATCGAACCATGCGGATAGTTTGCGAAAAGAATTCGGTGCTGAATTTGCTGCTCGTTTGTTTACTGGTGGAGACATACGTAAGCATCGATGGACAGTGTATGCGCTTCGTGTAGGGAATCCTGTTTACCTTGTTGGAACCACCCGCAGCCGCCCTCAGGAAGATATTCAAAATGAAGGGCTTGACGGAACACTTCAGAATTCCTTGTTAGAAGTCGTTGGTGAAGATGCTCCTGGTATCAAAGCCACACTCCAAAGAGGTTCAGAATTGGCTAATCTTGGAAAGATGCGTTCAGCATTTGAGGTCATGATTGTCCCGCTTTGTTTAACCATTGGTGGCATTATAATTTCCTTGATGAATCTCTAATCATCCAAGCGTATCCTTGATGACCCGAGTTGAACTCGGATGTTCATGGCAGAAGATGTTGTATTGGTTGGAGGCGCTCGAACACCGTTTTGTGAATGGGTTGGAGGAAAGCGTGGAGATGGAAAGCAAGGTGGACTTCTCAAGTCTGTTAGTGCTCAAGAACTGGGTGCTATTGCTATCAAAGGAGCTCTCGAAAAGACCAACACCGATCCTAAAAGTGTAGACCATGTTGTCATGGGATATGCTCTTCAAACATGTTCACAATCAATCTATGGTGCTCGACACGCAGGTCTGAAAGCCGGTATTCCGCAAGAAGTGCCGATGCTTACACTTTCACGTATCTGTGGTTCTGGAATACAATCCATCGTCACAGGCGCCCAAATGATCATGCTCGATGAAGCCTCAACAGTTGTTGCAGGTGGAATGGAGAATCTTTCACAGGCTCCTCACGTCCTTCGAGGTGCCCGAGACGGATGGAAACTCGGCCGCTCACCTCCTGTAGAGGATTACATGATGACGAACCTTCAAGATTTGACATGTGGTAAATACATGGCCCAAACAAGTGATGAGATATGCGCAAGAAAAGGTGTTACACGGGAAGAAACAGATTCATTTGCAGCCCGCTCTCATCAAAGAGTCATCTCATCTATAGAGAATGGAGTCTTTGACGAAGAAATTGTTGATGTTGTCATTAAATCACGCAGAGGGGAGACAATTATCACTTCAAAGGATGAAGATCACGTCGTTCAAAATACATCTCCAGAATCGTTGGCAAAACTTCCAACAGCATTCGGACCTGAATCCTTGGTTACTGCAGGTAACGCTTCTGGAATTGTTGATGGTGCAGCAGCAGTTGTCATCAAATCCGCATCTCAAGCAGCAGCAGATGGTGATGAGCCACTTGCAAGACTGGTCGGATGGGGCATTGTTGGTTTAGAGCCTGCAATCATGGCCTATGGCCCAGTTCCAGCCTCTCGAAAGGCATTAGAACGAACAGGCCTTTCAGTCGATGATATCGATCTATGGGAAATCAATGAAGCGTTCGCAGGCCAAGCTGTTGCTTGCGTAAAGGAACTCGGTTTGGATGTTGAAAAGGTCAATGTTAACGGTGGAGCCGTTGGTTTGGGGCACCCTCTCGCTGCTACTGGGACTCGCCTAACGCTTACTCTTGCACATGAATTGAAGCGCTCCGGTGGAAAGTACGGCATCGCTACAGCTTGTATTGGCGGTGGACAAGGTATCGCACTTGTCATTGAATCTCTTTGAGATTTTTCTACTTCTTCAGACAGAGACTTTCTTCTTGCATGAAGGGCATGTTGCAGTTCCGCTTGTTCCAGCTTTCACATTGAAATGTGCTGAACAATATGGACATTCTAAGAGAACCTTGTCTCCATTTTGGGAGGGTTGTGCATTCTGTCTCATCCTGTTTTGCACTGTTGCTTGGCTGCTTAACTGAGTTGCTTGATAATTCGATGAGGGGTCGAAAGGCCAACCAGGCTTTAGATCATTAAATCCAGCTAGCAAAGGTAATCCCACCATTACGGAGCAGAAAAATGAACACATGAGTGACCAGGATATAGGTAGGGTGCCATCGAGTCCAACAGAGAGCGGGCTCCATTCATCATGATACATTATAGA
>JABIYX010000121.1 GCA_018666575.1 Methanobacteriota archaeon
CCTTGTTGTCCGTTTAGCAGACCGCCGAGAAGTCGCCGTTCCTCTAACAGGAAGCGCAGAAGCCAAGGAAGGTCAAATCACTGGAGGTTACGTTCACGACGTGGAAGCAGGACTCCATCCTTGGATTGCAGTTCTCGATTTCAAGAGCATGTATCCAAGCATCATGATCGGTCATAACGTATGTTACACGACCCGCATCGATCCCTCCCATCCCGAGCAACCAGGTGATGATGATGAAATTCACACCTCACCAACCGAAGCAAAGTTCTGGAGTTCATCGTATCGTAAAGGACTGGTTCCAACTCTTCTTGAAGATTTGATGAGTCAACGCGATGAACACAAAGCCCTGCTTAAGCAAGCACGAAATGATGAGCAAGCAGAGAAAGAGGAGTTTCACGATGCAATGCAATATGCGGTCAAGATTCTCATGAATTCTTTCTATGGTGTCTTCGCTTCTGGATTTTACAGATTCACACACAAGGACTTGGGCTCCTCGATTACCGCTTGGGCCCGACACAACATCAAGGCGATTATTCAGAAACTGGACGAAGAAGGGCACCATGTTGTCTATTCAGATACAGATTCCATCTTTGTACGTTCACCAGTAGCTGAAGGTTCACCCTCCGTACTTCGCGAAGATGATGACCAAGAAACCATTGATGCCTACGAGGCTGCAAAGCAAGCGATGATCGACTTTGGACTGGAAGTCGCACAGCGATACAGCAAAGATTCTGCAGTTTTGGAATACGAAAAAGGCCTTTCAGTGTTCTTTAGCCATGGGGCCAAGAAACGATACGTTGGTCAAGTGGTTTATCCCAATGAAGAAATGTTGATTCGAGGCTATGAGACGCAACGGACAGATTCGTTTGAATATCTGACAACTGCGATGAAACAGACGTTCCAGTATGCATTGACCGATGACGGTGATGCATTGATTCAACATGCCTTGGAAACGGTTGCTGCAGTCAAGAAGCATGAAGTTCCTGCTCGCCGATTGATCCTTGCAAAGTCGTGCAAAGGAAGAGTTGATTCGAACGGAGTCGTCGATTTCACCAAGGATTATGCTCGACCTGAGAGCATGGCTCAGGTTCGTGCTGCAAAGATATTGATCGAACGTGGCCTTGGATTTACGCCGGGAATGAAGATTTCCTACGTCGTTACCAATGCATCAAACCGTCCGATGCAAGTCCACCCTTGGATTGAATCAGAAGATGATGGTGGAATTCCAGGCTACGATGGAAGATTCTATGCTGAGCGATTAGCAGCTGCTTTAGGCCGAATCACTGAAGCATTTGGCTGGAACGCAAAAGAACTGTTCGCAGGGAACAGACAGACCTCATTGTTCTCATTTTAGGTGAACAAAACGCAAAAGGCTTCTAAATAGCCGAGATACAGGCAATTGTATGGGCGCTTGGAAGAAGGCAACGTTACTCGCTGGTTTGATGATGATCAGTGGACTTGCTGGCTGCTTTGGAAATGACGATGACGAATCGAGTGGCGAAGTAGTCGCAGTCTTCTCTTATTCCCCTGCCACAAACATCCGCGCAGGACAAACCATTGACTTTGATGCAGGTGATTCTCTGCCGAAGGGTATTGCGTTAACGTACAAGTGGGACTTTGATTCAGATAATTCAATTGATGCCACAGGGCGTACATCTGATTACAAATACCCAGAGACTGGAACGTACACGGTTACTCTGACAGTTAGCGATGGTACCAATAGCCAGAGTACAAGCAAGGAGTTGACAATTGTCGACGCAACAGCGCTCCCTCCTACTGCAGAGATTACTCCAGAGTCCTCTGAGGAAGACTGCATGGGTGAAGACGTCAGTACTGGCAACTACATCCACATCTGGATTTGTGATTTGGATAAGTCACAATCGGATCGAGATGCTGACGGCGAAACCACAGTCCAACTGGATGCGAGTGAGTCAAGTTCTGGCTCAAACGACGATTACATCTCAAAGTATTACTGGGATCTGGACTTAACTTACGACGCCGATGGCGATGGAGATTCAGAGAACGATAACGATCTCGAAGGAGAAACCGTGGAATGGAAAGACCTCCGCCATGGAGACTATGAGGTCGGCTTAACCATCACCAACGGAAAAGGCCTCAGCGATTCTGATACGATGAAAATCCACATCTCTTACGGAGCATCTTGGCTCGATTTCCCTATTGGAGGGCGACGAGCACAAGCACCGACTCAAATTGCCTATGATTTCCTAGCGAACTATAATACTGATACCGATAACACTGTCAAGAAGGTCGTTGGTGACTTGATGTATCCACAAAACGATGAGCCTTGCTTTGCAGGAGATTGTACAGGGAAACTTGACCTCTTTGCCTACAACGAAGAGGGTGATGAAGCTTCAAACACCACCGAATCAGAAGATTCCGGATATGAATCGCGAGATGGGGATGATTGTGATTCAGACATGTACTGTGTAACATTGACGCTATCATCGTACATTTTCAACGATGAAGAACTAGACTGCTGTTACGGTGAAGGGGAATGGGAGATTAAGATTACGAACAGTGAGGCAGCGGAACAACAAGTGGAATCCTTCTTTTTGAGGCTCGTTTACAAGTGATAACCGCGCCGCAGCACACATATTTCGAAAGAATTAGGCAGTAGAATATCACCGACTCTTTGAAATAGGGGAGGTTTGTCGCAAGAGTCGCTAAGGAGCAATTATTATGGCAGCACAATGGGAAGATAAGAACAAGCCACATCGTAACATCGTCTTCGTCGGTCACGTTGATCACGGAAAGTCGACCACTGTTGGTCGTCTTCTTCTTGACTCCGGTCACATCGAAGAACACGTTATCGTGAAGAACGAAAAACTCGCCGCAGAAGCAGGTAAGGCCGGATTCGGACTTGCATATGTTATGGACGGTCTAAAGGAAGAGCGAGAACGTGGAATTACCATCGACGTCGCTCACAAGGAGTTCTTTACTCCTAAGTACTACTGGACTATCATTGACGCACCTGGTCACCGTGATTTCGTAAAGAACATGATTACTGGAGCTTCCCAAGCAGACACAGCAGTTCTACTCTGTGCTGCTAACGACGGTGTTAACGCACAAACCAAGGAACACGCTTTCCTCGCAAAGGTTCTTGGTGTCAAGGAACTGATTGTCCACGTAAACAAGATGGACATCTCTGGTGTTGACTGGTCAGAAGACAAGTACAAGGCAGCTGTTGACGAAGTTTCAACTCTTCTCAAGATGGCTGGATTTGGCAGTCAACTCGACAAGATCCCAATGATTCCTGCTTCTTCATTGAAGGGCGACAACGTTTACAAGAAGAGCGAGAACACTCCATGGTACAATGGACCAACTCTCTTCGAAGCAATCGACGCTGCTGCAATGCCAAGTAAGCCTCTCGACAAGCCACTTCGACTTCCTATCCAAGATGTCTACAAGATCTCTGGTATCGGAACTGTCCCAGTTGGTAAGATTGAAACAGGTACTCTGAACTCTGGAAAGACTGTTGTCTTCAATCCATCTCAGAAGTCTGCTGAAGTCAAGTCAATTGAAATGCACCACACAATCGTTACCAAGGCTGAGCCTGGTGACAACGTCGGTTTCAACGTCCGTGGCCTTGCTGCTGACGAAATCCGCCGTGGTGACGTTGCTGGATACACTGACAGCGAACCAACATTCGTTCGTCACGACGAAACCTTCGTCGGTCAAATCCAACTCATGGACATTCCAAAGGCTGTTTCCGTCGGATACACCCCGGTTTTCCACGCACACACCGCTCAAGTTGCAATCAAGTTCCAAGAACTTCTTGAAAAGACCAACAAGGCAGGTAAGGAAGCTAACCCATCGTTCCTCAAGAACGGCGATGCATGTTTGATCCGTTTCCAACCAACCAAGCCTTTTGCTATCGAGCAAATGGACACCTTCCCTGAATTGTCCCGATTCGCTATTCGTGACATGGGTAAGACTGTCGCTGCTGGTGTTTGTCTCAAGATTGAGAAGAAGTGAGTTCCAATACTCAATGAAACTTGAACAGGATGTATGAATTATGGCAGCCGTTACCGTCATCAAACTAACCGGAAACAACCACTCCGACATTGATCGTGTAGCAGGCCACATTCGTGCAATCTGCGATCAAAGCGATACCAAGCTTCGAGGTCCTATTCCTCTACCAACACGCCGTCTGGTCGTTCCTGTCCGACGTGCTCCTGATGGTGAAGGAAGCGAAACCTACGACCACTGGGAACTTCGTGTTCACAAGCGTTTGTTGGAAATGCACATCAACTCCGGTAAGGATGAAACCTCTCTGCGACAAGTCGCAAAGATCGACATTCCTGACTCAGTAACCATCGAGTTATCGATGCGAACTGTCAACTGAAGTAGAACGTTTCTCTGAAACCTTGTTCTGTTCTAAACAGGCTATGCCATCTTGAATCTTCAAGGGCTTTGCTAAGCAGATATTGCTTTCTTGATTCTTCAAGATGTGTTGATTACAATGGTGCAGCTTCTGCAGCACCTGAATCGATGAGCCATTGAGCCATACCGGTCTCTAAGTTGTGAACATCTCCTGCTTGGAGCATCAACTCAGATCCATCTGCTGTTGCAATTGCTTCATCGAATGAAGTAAGAATTCGAATTCGAATAAGAGGAGCCATTTCAACGGCTTTCTCTTCTTCCTTCGGAGAATCGTCCATCCAATCATCAGTAATTGCCGATGTTGCTGATGGGGCGAGTTCCATGGCTGCACCATGCCTACCCTCGCTCGATGGCGCCTGGGGAAGTGGTGCTGGTGGACTCATGGGTTCCTCAATATGCTCTGGTATTGGTACTGGTTCCATAGAATCCCACTCCAATGCAGCGATTCGATCTTCTTCGTCGATATCCATTGTATCGACTGGTTCCGGTCGCTGATCTTCAAAGACCAAGTCCGGTGGAGGTTGATTCGTAATCGGTTTTTCAGTAAAGTCTCCTAATTGCATCGTACCTGGCTTATGGGTTGGCGTTGCAAACTCCATTTCTCCACGAAGTCCATCTTGCATCTCTTGCCACCCAATGGACTTCTTGAATCGATCCATTTCAGTTTGAATTGCACTGTATAATTGACGCTCATTCACATCTGTTTTTTGCCAATCCAATGGAGGCAAAACCGTTGCATTATCGGTTACACTTATTGCCATACGTAGCGACTGTGATGCAGCATGCTGCATCATAGCAACCAATCGTCGGCGAGCTAACTCTGAGGCGATATGTCGAACGTTTGCTTGACGCTTCTGTTCGTTCTGTACTCTCAAGTCAGCACCATGCTGACGAATCATGTTGTGAATTTGAACGTCAAGTGTTGTTAGTAGTCGCTTGACCATTACCCAGAAGTCTTTCCTCGGTAGGTGAACGGGAACTTGGCGATTGGTTTGTTGTCGATATGTGGCGAACAATTGCTCCTGAATCTCACGGGCTTGAAGGTCCGTAAGCACAGGGTCGCTCGACATCATCCGAGCCTTACTCTTAGAGTCTTTGAACTCTCTTGCGCGGACTTAATCAGAACAGACGAGGCTTCATACCAAATGCCTCACCTTGCGAAGCAAGGTGAGATGGATGAACAAGCCCTCAGTTCAGTACAAAGCAGTGCTTCTTGTAGCACTCATGGTACTGGTTGGTCCTTCAACTCTTGTAAAAGGTGCGCCTACATTAACATCATCTGGTGAAATCACGATAACCCCAACACCAGGTAATGAGTCTGCTCTTGCCAACATTTCGTCTGTCGTTCAAGTGCCTGCAAACCACTCGATAACCGGTGGCGCTTTGGAAATTCAGACGGAATGGACTCCTGTTGCAGACATGGGTTCCTATTACGGTGCAGGATATGGAAATGGATGGCTGAATGGAACCTTTGACAACACCTCCTCACTTGCACACGGCGGTAAACTCTCTCTTTCTACAGATACATCACTGGGAACACTGGCAGACTTTGAATCGACAACACGAGTTCCAACAGGATGGCTTGGCATGGGACCTGACAGTTACAACTGGACTGTTGTCAATGTGACAACGCTTCAGGGTCAAGAGCAACCCTCGAGTGCGAGTAACGGCGTTCATTCTCTTGCCTTTGGGGCAGATCGCAGCCTTACAGCGAACATGACCTCGTGTATACTGTCTCCACGGTATTCAACACCTGAAGTGGTTCGAAACCTCTCACTTTCATTCGACCATTGGCGCTCGTTTACATCAAACGATGCCCTATGGGTTGAGTATACCTTCAATGATGCTGATGCATGGAATCAATTGATACCAACGGATGGTTACAATGCCACAGTATCCACTTCACACCCTTCTTCTGTCCAATCCTATTCATCTGTTTGGAGTGGTTCTTCGCTCCAATGGGATTCAGTCCATTTCCAACTGGACAATCTGGCAAACATCAGTTTGTCCCAATCCATGCGCTTCAGAATGTGTGCCGATATGAGTGATGATCTCTCTCAACGAGGCGGCTGGTTCATCGATAATCTGACGTGGTACAATCAAGGAGATGAACCCGGCTCATGGTTCCATGGAAACTTGAGTGGCGATTATGCACCAAACGCAGATGGTACGCTGGTTATGCCAGTTAATTTTAGTGGTCTTGCATCACCTATTGAACTCGAAGTTCGTTCAAATTGGGACATTGAAGGCGGTTCGAACGATGGCATGACCATTTGGTACTCTCTCGATAACGGAACTTCATGGATCCTCTTGACGCCCCTTCCAGGTCTACCAGGCAATGGTGTGGCGTATCAAGGCCAATTCTATGTTGATGAGTCCTTTGGATGGCTACCAATGTTCTATCCAGTATCGAATACGGTGTCCAATCATAGCAATGCTTCGCATGGGTTGTTGAAGTTCAATGTTCAAACAGATTCGATTGTCAATCATGGAGGATCAGCTCCTGCTGTAGGTTGGGAAGGAATCATGATCGATGATGTAACGCTCCATTCTGGCGCAAATACGGCGACACCGATCAAACGCGTATTGAATAATTTCACCTCCATCCCTGATTACACAAATGGTTCAATCGATGGATGGCTTGACAATGTAAGTGCTCCAAATCAATGGCAATGGGTTTCCACAATGGGCGTCAATGGTCCAAGAACCGCCTTTGACTCATTCGAAGATGCTCACGAGGCGCCTGCAGGTTGGACGATTGAGAACATTCGAGGAGAAGGATGGACGATTGGAGCAGTGAACAACTCATCAGGAAATGGACCGAATGGATGGCATTCTGGTCAAAACGGTGCAGGAATCAAACTCGACGGACAGTACAGTCCAAACTCGTATGCACATCTCACCTCTCCAGAATATCGCTTGCCAACAAATGCAACCTCTCAACTCACCTTCCGCCAATGGATTTGCACAGAATCTGCTTGGGATGGAGGGGCAGTTTCCCTTTCAACCGATGGAGGATTGAATTGGTGGTACTTGCCTGCTGACCCTGGTGGTTTCCACGATCGCATCTCAACAGTCAACAGCAATTCTCCATTCTATGGAGAAGGCCTTCTGGACGGCTCGCGTGTAACCGGTGGTTGCCATGGTGTCATACGTGGATTTGAACTGAAAACAGCGGACATTACTAATCTGTCAGGCGAATCAGTACGCCTCCGCTTCTCCTTCTTCTCGGATGAATTCGTAGAACGAGATGGCTGGTACATCGACGATGCAGGTATCGAAATATCATTGTTTGAGAATGAAGGTGAATGGGTTTCCGAACCATTCACTCCGAATCCAGTCTTTGGCTATGGGGTACTTGATGCGAGTGCCATTCAGCCAGAAAACACAACACTACGTTTCAGTCTCATGGATTCAAACGGAGACATCATTCCTCAATATGAGCGAGTTACCGCACCGAAACAAATTCTGCTCAATCCAGAGGAATATCCTTCAGTTCGCATTGTCGTTCACATGTCAACAACCGACATTCTGGTGACACCAACGCTTGAGCGCGTCGGTCTTGGGCTCAAGCAAACATTTGGGGCTTATCAGGTACAAACCAATTCGCTGAGATCATTTAACAACAATCTGACTGTTGATTCAAATGGGTATCTTTCGACACCTGCGTCTGATGTCATAATCAATTCATTTTACCCACAATGCTTCTGGGATGAAGTCATTGTTACGCATCGAGGAAACAATGTGTCAGTACCTACTGGAACGTATTTCCTTCCATACAATAGTTATGCGTTGGAATCAAGCTCTTACATTTCACAACCTATGCCAACGACAACAACATCCTATTCGAGAGTGTATCCATACGGGGAGTCTTTGTTAGAGATCACCGAATTAAATTTCACATTATTCATCATCATGGGTGATTACTTCCTAGATTCAACCATTCAACCAATTTGTAAAACAGGGATTGATGATTTACAGATTAGAATTGGGAACAACGCAGTTGAAGGCTTCCCTTATCCACTCAGTGGCAACGATACGGGCCTGAGTGAACGGACGAAGTTCCATTCAGTAGAAAACGATTCATTCATCTCCTACGCAAACGAACATGGTGATCTCGAATGGGAATCAAAGGCGTCCGTAGTGTACGATTTAGGCTATCTTGGGTACGGCCCAAATCCATCCAATATGCCTCAAATTTCTGGGAGCATAAAAGCCAATTTTATGGACCAATTTGTTTTGAAAATTCAGACTGGCCAAAACGCTACAAATGTTACTCTGAGTAATTTCGATTATAATGGATACCAAATCTATTCAGTTCTCGCATCAGTACCAGCAAACACAACCCAATATGTGCATGTTACAAGCCCAGGGATAACATTCAATTCAACACATCCGAATACCTTTGGAATGAATTACCAGACATATTGGGATTGGGGGCGTATCTCAATGTACTTACATACGGATCAAGATACAAATCTAACAGCTCATTCCTTGCGTTCCTCTTCATCCCGTTCAACTTTTGGCGCCATTTATTATACGGATTCACTTCTCAATTCAGTTCTTAATGCCTCAAGTACGAATGATTCGAATTCGATGAGCAACATACCTCTATCGGTTGAAACTGGAAAAGGAGGTGTGAAATTTAATTTTACGATTTTTTCTGAACCAGTTCTCATCGATACCATCGTGGATGCTCCTGCTTCTCGTTGGTTGCCGGGAACGCTTCGTGAAGTGACAACACATCACATACGTACTGATCCGACTGGTTCAATCACAGAAATACCTGCATTGGAACGGATCAATATCTCAATGGGGCCATCCACATCCCATAGCGATGTGCGGATTACAGCAGAATTAGATCGATTGGATACAACACCACGATTTATCCAAACATCAGGAGCGGGCATTGCTACGCTTCATCCTTCCTCAAACGCTTTATGCACACAAAGTGAATGTACAGTGACATGGGTCTTTGAGAGTACGTGGTTGAACGATGACATCGATGATGTGCATTGGATGGCATATGCAATCGATGAGACTGGATTGAAAACAGGTCCTGCTATTTGGGCTGAAAATACAGCATACAACGATGTCGAAAATGACCTCGAGGCGTTCAATGTTCTTGCATTTGATGATGAAGGACGTGCACTCCATGATTGGACACAGCCTTTGTGGCCATTGCATGTTAACTCAGATACGGAGATGACGGTCTCAGGACGCGTCCGTTTCGAAGGCGTAGCGGAGAGATGGGTTGGTGATGGTGAAGCTCAAGTTTCAATCGAAGTACGCGCAATCCCTCCAAAAAACATCAGTGGAGGCTTGGACGAATGGCCTGGAGAACCAATTGAATGGGCTCTTAGCAATACCTCCGAAGTTGACCAATATGGTCGTTTTTCCATTCCACTAACCATTCCCGATGCAGATGAACTTGTCAGTGGTACGCTGTTGGAAGTACGCACCATCATCACGCGATGTGGTCCAGTAGGCAATCAAGCCAATACAGCCTTCGATAAGACTGCTGAATCAACATCGTTTGAGGTCTTGTATGATGAAACACCTCCTGACCTCATCTCGGTTCAAATTCTCGATCAAAGTGGGTTACAGCCCGCAGACGGGCATATTTGGATGCCAGATAGACCAATTCCTCTTCGATTATTGATTCAAGATGGCGATGGCTTAGAGACGCCTCTCACAATTCATACATGGTCTGAAGACAGGGATGATGCGAATGGAAATGGACTGATGGAAGAAGTGGAATATCAATCCTTTACAGCAAACATCAATCGAGGTGCATTGGAAGTAGAAGTCGATTTACCACTTCTTCAAACGAGTGATGTTCTTCCTCCAGGGTACGTTGAAGGGCGATTAAGCGTCGTAGTTTTAGGTTCTGATTTGGCTGGAAATGCATTACAAGGCGGTGGGTCATATGGTGAAGAAACGGATGCAGCAACCATCTATGTTCAACCATGGCAGCCAACACTTTTGGATTGGGATTCTCTCAATATCGATACCATTGATGGGCATTTGTTCCCTGGTCAAACACATCATGTCTCGTTCGACCTCATCGATGGAAATGGCCTTTCAAGTCTTGACTCAATTACACTTGGCCTCTTGGATTCTCAACAAGATGAGTGTTGGATTGAATACGCTCCACGATTTAACACAACAACAGGAGACGTCACATGCTTCACAGTTCCTCCAACTGTTACTTCACAGAAAGATTCGATCACCTCTCGATGGACACTCACAGTCTCCTTCCAAATGCGATGGGATGCTATGAATGACATGAATGATCAACAATTCACCCCTTCTATCGTTGTGCTGGATGAGAATCAAGATGTCGGTTTAGGCGCGTCCTATCTTTCAGATATAAGTTGGAAAACCCATACGCGCCTGTCGCTTGTCATCGATGATGTTTCAGATCGAGTTGCTCCATTCGGTGTGTTTGAAGACAATACATTGACGATGCATCTCGATGACTTTGCCGATATTGATGTTATCGTTGTTCACGAAGATACATTGGAACCTGCGCTCCATATCCCATTTGATAGCAAGATGGCTTGGACGGTGTTTTACAATGCTGACACCACATTGTCTACGGAGTCAACAATCGAGATGACTGGTCTGAGCAGTCTTCGCCTTGTGCTGAATTGGATGACAATCCCAAACGGTGTAGCCACACTCAACATTGACCTAACAGGCAGCGTGTTTAATTTCTCGTCACCTCTCAACATTCAACTGCAAATAGATGAGCAATCACCAACAGTAACCCTTGAACCTGGAACCTTCAATAATTTGGATTCAGATGAAATTAACGATATTCCAATTACAATCGATATCAGAGATGACTACGGAGTATCGCAGCAAGGGGCAATGGTTCATTGGTGCTACATACGGGCTGGAAAAGTCGTCGAAGGCTCGTTGGGAGAGAAATCTCTTGATTCAATTGGTACAACTGGTGAACTCACTTCATTCCAAACCATTCTCGATGTTGAAAGCACAGGTGTTTTGTTCCAGAAGAGTGATCGACTTAGCGTATGGTTCTCTCATCAAGATCGCTCAGGCAATCTGATGGTCGGTGAAGCAACTGAATTCAGTCCAATGGAAGTCTATGTCCTTTGGCTGGCGTTTGAACCCATACCTGTATCGATAGAAGCGACACCATACAGGCCATCAGTAGGGCAAACAATCGACATTGCGTTAACAGTCGAGAACATTGGTTACCTCAACGGTTCAACCTCCTTTATTCTGCAAGATGATGATGGACTGAAACTGGGCGAAGTAACATTTGATCTTGAACCTGGACAGCAAGACAGCATCACATGGGAAGTTGAAGCTTGGAAAACAGGCCGCCTTGGAATGACCTTGAAAATGGACAACAACAGTGTTCTCATTCCTGTACCAATAGCCGATGTAACCGATGATTCAGTCGATCAGAAATCTTCAGCATCAGAACTCGGACTGAACATTCTCATTGTCATTCTTGCTGCTGGTGCTGTTGTTGGAACATACCTCATGCGGAAGCAACGCATCAAAGACTTGTATGATGAATTCGATATCGATGACGAGACCATCAAACCACCACCGCGTCCGTTGGATTTGACGGATGTCGATGAAGAGGAATAGTCAAGAAGAAGACCATCGAGGGAAGCATACGTGCCGGGGTTCCCGAGCGGTCAAAGGGGGTGGACTCAAGATCCTCTGCGTAATGCTTCGCAGGTTCGAATCCTGCCCCCGGCACCATTCTCACAGTTCTTCGAGTTCTTCTTTTGCATCTTCTGTTAACGATTGGAAGACCAGACCTTCTGGATTCTCGATCGCAATTAAGGCCTTCAGAGAATGGGATTCAGCTAGTTTTTCAGGTGCTTGAGCGACCTTTACCCGACTGTTCGACAAGGTAATCTTAGCACCTGGTTGAGGCGCTTGAATCGATGATGGCATCCATATTCCAATGGTTCCCAAAGACGGATGCTGAGCAACGATGAGTTGTTCTTCAGCCGCTTCTCCAACAAGGGCTGTGATGTACAATGGTCGCTCATCATCCAACAAGACTTCAGACGATTGCCAATCGGTTGAAACTTCAACATGACGCTCACTTTCTTGTCGCTTACTGATGTCTTCAACAGTTTTCTCAACAGCCTTTTGTTGCTGAGTCGTTTGTTCATGAATTCGGTCTAATACACGGCGCAGTCCTTCGACTTCCACGTCATCATCATCTTCCATTGCCCGATGTGCTAAGAGCACTAATTCACCTAAATGTTCGTCGATGTTTCCATCAGTTGAGGAACACTCCATGGCTTCATCGAACAATTCGATTGCAAAGTCAGGACGATTGAGCGCAAGGAATGATTCTCCCAGTTCGGTCAATGCTTGCATAGCCACAGCGTGGTCTGCTTGAACCATGGTTTGAACCTTGGAAATCGTTCCATCATAATCCTCACCGTTGAGGAATTGTGCCATTGATAGGACAACATGTTGTTTCAATTTCATCGATTCATTGAGCGCTTCTAAGCCGATTGCTGCCGATGATAATCGAACAGCCTTCTCGTGTTTTTTCGTTGATAATGCGAGGACAGAAAGACGAGCAAGAATTCGTGCTTCGATTGGATCATCATCGACGTGGGTTGCCTGGAACAATGCATTTGCAAGATGTTGGTGGGATCCCACTGCATCACCTTTCATTCGCTTCATGATGGCGAGAGCCATTTCACTACGAACGAGAATACGTGAACTGAATCGATGTGCAACATCAACGAGTTCCCGCTTCAATGGAGCTAAATCGATTCCGGAATCTTCGAGAACTTCTGCCATGAGTGCTTGGGTTTCCGAGATAACAACTTCCAGTGATTCATCAGCAAGTCGTTGCTTTAGATTCAGAACATGTTCCTCAAGGCGGAGCACTTCTCGACAACTCTCAAACAAAGGTTTGAGTTTTTTACGATGGCTTGTTTTGATGTCATCACCACTCAGATGGCGACGTAATTGGAGCAGATAGTCGACACTATCGCCTTCGGCTGCTTGAGGAGCAACGTTTGCTTTGACCTTTGCAGGAGCCGTTGAAAGCAGAGAATCAACCATCCAAGTAATCTTTGCTTGAACATCATATTCGTTCCGTCGGCTGATCGCATACTGCATTTCAGCAGCCCGTACGCGACGACCTAATCGACGTAATTCGCTCGCGTGCTTTCCTTTCGCAGATTTAGCAATTCGTTCAAAGAACGTTGACGGAGGACAAACCTCTCCTGCCAGTTGATGTTCTTCTGTTGCCTTTGCCATTTTGAAATCATCCGTGACCAGAAGAACGTCATGACCTTCTCGTTGTAAACTACTCGAGAGGACCATCAACGACAAATCAACATCTTGAGGTGAAGCGCGTTCACCAATTTTCGTAGCCAAACCTCGTATCTGTCCATCATCAACTGAATGCGTTGTCAGAAGTGGCTTGACTTGTTCGAGTAAATTCGGTCTCTGCTTCCAGCGTTGAAATCGAACTGTACGAATTTCTCCATGAACGCCATCAGTGACGTGCATCGTTTTTAGACAGGATTTCAAATCTTTCAGAAGGCTTGTTGAACCCATTGCTCCCATGTGAATAAAGCAGTTTGAATCGACAACATATGTGACCATGGAGAATCGAGTACAAGTCGAATCATAAGTCTTGAGCCGAATGTACTGCAAGAATCGCATCTACTAGAGGGGCGATTGTGGCGCTGTTCGGATACGGCGAGAGAACATCAGCAGCAGCACGTACATCGACAAATGGTGTTCCTACGGACACAGACCAACCAGCCATCTCGAACATCGATAAGTCATTTGGAGCATCACC
>JABIYX010000003.1 GCA_018666575.1 Methanobacteriota archaeon
GCAAGGTTCATACTAACTCGACCTTTTTCGCCTGAGTTGGTACTTCCGCTGTCTGTGAACCATACCTGCCATGTTTGCTGTTGAACATCTGCGCCCGCTGGGATGCTGATGTTTACCCACACGTCAACGGTTTCGCCTGCACCGATGCTCGGAATGATAACTGGAGAAAAGAAATCGTTTGGATTTGGAGTCTCAACACGGATTGAAGGGAAGCCAGGATCCATCCATGTCAAATTGCTGACATTGGAGTAAACAGATACCGTGGCAGAGGAATAACCGTTGTTGGTAACCATACACTTCAATGAGACTGTGTTCGAAGGAGGTGACGAGTAACCCGTTTCTGGATTATCGCAATCGAGACCTAGGGTATAGTCTGCAACCTTGGACACTCCGAATTGAATGAAATCATCAACGTGCATACCTTCCGATGCACCACTGTTATCAGAATGGAATAGTAGACCGAGAGAGTACGAATTCCCTCCCAGGAAGAGTTCTGTGTTCGATAGTCCTGGAATTTGAGCCCAATCGACCTGAGGGTCCCAAGAAACGTTCGTCCATTGTCCAGGTGCTTGGCTTGGAGCGCCGTTCGAGAAATTCCAAACAAGTGATTCCATCTTGTTATTGTAATTTCCAGAGCCTCGCCACAATTCGAAAGCTACGGTATCTCCACCAGCCATTTGACCCCATGTTTGAGCATAGAATTGACTGGAGATGTATTCTCCAGAGAAGAAGGTCTTTCGGCATGTGTAAATTTGGTAGGCTTGAGTGAGTCCTGGGTCGAGTTGGCCGAGAGCACCACATTGTTGAGTTTGAGAAAAGAAGACGTTCACGAGTCTATCGTGTGCACCAGACGGATATTCCGCTCCAGGATTTGAATGACGCCAGTGGTCTGTACCAACTGGACCACCTGTATCGGTTTGCCAACTACCTCCTGCAGTTGCATCGCCACCGCCAGATGGATAACGCCCTGAAAGGAACGTAGGTGTATCGACAGCTAGAGTCGTTCCATCATAGGAATCCTTCATGACGGCAACTGGTACTGTTTGATCTAGAACATCGTTCTCATTGCGGTCATCGCCAGAGTAGAACACGCTTGCTCGAACAATCAATCCGCCTGTCAAATCATTGGTAGTGGTGTTGAGAATAGAATGTGCAACCATTGGCATCCATGTGTATGAACCGGAATTTTTCTGACCGCCAATCAATTCAGTTGTGCTCCATGAATATGTTTCGATAACAAATCCTATTGGATGAACGATGTCGATTGTCCCCGTTGCAATCTTACCTGAAACCTGTGTCCCAAGTCGTTGAATTTCAACACTAATTTCAATCTCATCCCCCATGACGATGTAATCGACTGTTGATTGATCTGACTGAACCCAAACGTTGGTTGCTTCAGTTGAGTTTCCTAATGTGATTTTAGAGATTCGGAAATCGTCATTTGAACCGCCACGACCAGAGGTGGCTTCAGCAGAATCCATGACAAGCATAGAAGCGGTTTGGAACAACATCAGAGAAATCAATAGCAATGGAATACTACGGCGCATAGTCATCAACACTCTCGCGAGTCATTGGCGACATATGAAGATGGCCGTTGTTTGCTCTGGAAAATCAAGAGCGGTGGTCATCCGAAATCAAGCCACGGATGGTGGGCTGGTCGAAGGGAGGTGTTGACTCACTTTCACTCGAAAGAAGATCGTTGTCAAAATCTGGCAAATCTATTGGAACATCACTCGGCAAGGCGGGTAGAGAAGGCGAAGAAACGTGCGAAACCACATCGACAGTCGAGGGGGTCGCTGACGCCATAGCAGACAATCCTGCTGCAGCATCTTGGCCTCGTGATGCTACTCCGGCAGCAGCTGCTACTGCTAGTGTAGCAGTGGTTGTAACTGCCGCTGTCGTCACTTTCCCAAGAAGTCCGAAATCAGGAGAATCCATTGAATCGTATCGCGAAACAACATCCTCTTTTGGTTTCAACCATTCAGGAGGGCTTCCAGAACCTCCACCAAGAACGGCTAACGTCGTAAATGCTGCAAGCGGCATAACTGCAAGAGCAGTCAGTAGGTCGAGGAAACTTGTTTCAGGAACGACTGCATCACCAAGAACGGATTGGAATACATTCGCTTCAAACGTAATCGTCATTTCAACATCTTGACCCATCCAACCCATGACAACAAGGCTGGCAAAGCGTCCCATCAGCCAGAGAACGAGAATTGGCGCAAGCCATGATAGTTTTGTCATCGAAATAAGCCATCTTCTCGTGAAGGTGGCAACGCCGACGTACCTCCGGCAGAATTTCGGAAACGAACGCATCGCAAACATCAATCCAATGACGTAGAGAAGAATTGCAAGTTCAAGTCTACGATCGAGCCCCACAATAGACTCTGGCACCATCATAACCAACGTAAGCGGGATAGTTACCAACATTATTTGAAACGGAACAGCGAGTAACAAAAGACCCCCATGCGTCGAAATAAGAGAATGCCCACGCATCATTCTCTGATTGACTAGAGTTGAAAGTGCCCCATGAGGGGAGCCAGAAAAACCCTCTCGTGAACGACGAAGACTTGAGGCAGAACGCCCTCCTCGTGACAGGCCTAATGAGGCAAGCCAACCCCCCCGCTCAACAACCCAAAGTGGACGGTAGCCTCCCATCAGCAACGCCAAGCATAAGGCGAGCATGCCATAAGCAAGAGAGGCCATAACAATCCAGGGAATCATTTCCTGTTGGAATGATACGGTAAGATTGCGATCACTCATGTCCACGAAAAAGAGGTACGTGATGGAAAAAGCAGCCATTGGAGTTAAGAAAATTTGACAGAACACAACGACTGTTAACCAGATTCGAGCGGTGAGAGGGCCCCTGTCACTTTTGCGCCCCATACAACGGATTGAATCCATTGCTTAGACAAAGGTTCCCATTGATTTAAACAAAAAAGGACTACTTTTCAGAGGGTTCAGCCATTACCATTGGCCGGCCTTCACTAATCCATAATCGAACCCATCCACGGAAAAATCCATCTTTTCGATTTCTGCCGAGATCAGGTCGTGCCATGTCATTCAATTGTTTAGAACAAGAAGCACAGCGAATGTCCTCAACTCTCCATTCTGGAGAAGGTGAAGAACAGCAAGAATCATCAGAATCACACTGATTCATGACCACTTGAAGATTTTGAGCCATTTCAAGCGTGCATGGTAACGTTGGGCCACCGAGCAAAGCTTGTGCACGAGAGAGGATAGTCCACCCACCTGCTAGAAACAATCCGTAACCAAAGGGTGCTTGCCCTCCTAGAAGACACATGTATCCAATTAGCAATGGAAGAAGCGTCGTCCATGTACCTAATCGGTGAAACCTGCGCATGTGCAGAACTCGTTGTGTCAAACGAGGCGAAAGAGGAATCGGATGTGGATGTTCTGGAAACAGTTTATTGAACCCAGGACGTCGACTCAGAACCATAAAAGGAACTCTCGGCATCAGATGGCCGATAAGAAATCCAATCATGAAGAAAAGAATCGCTCCGACCATCTACACGCACCTTCATTGTGATAACAAGCGATTAAGGGTTCCTTCAACAAGGTCCATTCCTTTAGAAATATCTTCCTGTGATATTGTGAAAGCGAAGCGGAGATGACCTTCCCCCGATGGGCCAAAGGCAGTACCTGGTGAACAAAGAACGCCGTCTCGAAGCAGTTCCATTGCAAGTTCCTCGCTTGTATAACCTGGGACGGTCACCTTGGGAAAAACATAGATGGATCCCTTTGGGCGATGACAATCCACACCAGGCATGGCATTTAATCGATCAACAATAAGATTACAACGTGCATGGAACTCTTTTGAGAGTATATCAGGATAATCAGATGCGTGCTCCATCGCAGCTAGAACAGCATGCTGCATAGCATCGTTTGAACAGGCAGTGATGTAATATTGCATTTTTATAACCTGTTTCATGGCTTCTAAATTAGAAGAAAGAATGTATCCGATTCTCCATCCAGTCATTGCAAATGTTTTGGAAAAAGAGTTGATGAGCATGACTTTGTTATAATCCGTACCAAAAAAGGAGACATGCTCTGAATCGAAAACAATCCGGTCATAGACTTCATCGGTAAGAATCCACAGATTGTGGCGTTTTGCGAAATCAAGCAGGGCGTCACGTTGCTCTAGGTTGAGTGTACCTCCTGTTGGATTGGAAGGGAAGTTGTAGAGGATTGCAACTGTGTTTTCATCAACACGTTGTTCTAAATCCTCGATTGTTGGGACAAATGCGTTCTCAAAAAGACAGGGATAATACTTGCTTTCACCACCACACAAGGTCACGTCAGGGCCGTAAAGAGGGAAGTATGGCTCAGGTAACAATACGTTTTTGCCAGGGTCGACGAGTGTGAGGAACAAATTCAGAAGGGCATTCGTTCCAGACATCGTGATGCATACATTGTGTTCATCCAGTTCTGAGTCAAGATGCCTCCATGTATCTGCAATCTTTGAACGAAGAGCAGGAAGCCCTGCTGTCGTAGTGTATTTATTTCGTCCATCGAGCATTGCTTGGTGAAAAGCCTCAATTGCTAAAGCAGGAGGTTGAAAGTCTGGCTCTCCAAGACCGAAACTGATGACATCGTCACCTGCCAGATCAAACATTTTACGAACGCCAGTTGGCTGAATAGCCATGGCCCTTTGACTAAAATCACCCATTAGGAATCCCTCGTTTCTTTCGTACCAGCCGTATCGACGAGAATGGCATCTTTGGCTTCTGTTTCAATTTCTAAATCTGGTGTAGCCAAAGGTTCGATTTCTTGGAACTCATCATCATCGCCGCTGAAGAGCATGAATAATGCAAGAATGATCAAAGTGGTCGCCAAGGCCATCATGATGATTTCCTTACCACCAAAGCTTGTCTCATCAAGAGAACCTGATGATTGTCCAAGCACAGATACAGACACTGGCAGTGATTGCACTCCTTCTGAGTTTAATGCGCGGATTTCTATGGTTCGGTTTCCATCTTCCAACGAACCTGTATCCAAGGAGATGGTCCAATTAAATCGAGCAAATGCACCCATTGTCACTGCATCTTCATCGAACGTTGCAGACATCCACTGTCCGTTATCAATTCTGTATTCAACGGATGATACTGCACCAGTTTGACCCCATGCTAAACCAGAAATTGTTGCAACGCCGTTGGACGTGTTCGAATCGGTGATGTGAACTTGTGTAGTAACATCGACCGCTCCAGTTAGGCCATCTTGTTTGAAATCGAAAGCCATTGAAACTGCAGCATGGGCGTCGACCATACCAAATCCAAAGTCACGATTCCAAAATGGATCTACTTCAGGAGCAGATGCTTCGCCACGACGTTCAGCAGTAAGTTTCAGTATTTCTTTGACCTCTGCAGGAGATAAATCAGGATTAGCTTCAAGCATCAAGGCGATGATACCTGAAACTGAAGGTGTTGCATAGGATGTACCTGAGCCACGACCTGTGTAGCCGTTGTCGCTTGCGTCACCACCAAAGAAATTACTGCAACCCCCAGATGTAATGCAGCCTTCTGCCTGAACGATGTTCGAACCTGGAGCTGTCACCTCTGGCTTAAGTTCGTTCAGTGGATTGCCATCACCGTTGTCTCTACGAGGACCACGTGAGGAATATCCCGCAATTGTATCATCTTCGCGATCGATTGTATTCAAATCATCAGTTGCTCCAACAGTGATTGAAAGGTCAGAGGAACCCATTCCAGACAGCCCATCATTATCTGGGCCATCGTTTCCAGCAGCAACGCTTACAACAATTCCTGCAAGCATAGCATCATCGAGAATTCGACTGTGCATATCTGATCCATCTGAGCCACCACCTTCATGAGAAGTGATTCCCCAAGATAGGGAAATGATATCAATTCCATATTCGCTTTCGTCTGCACCAGCCCAAGCATCGTCTTTATGATCAATAATCCACTGAAGACCATTCATTGCAGATTCATAGAATTCTTGAGAGAGTAAGTAATTTTCAAACGGTCCTGCTCCAGCATCGGTTCCTATTCGAACATCAACGAGTGCAGCGTCTGGTGCAGCCCCGTAGAAGTCTGTTTGCTCGCCATTAGCATCCAAGCCAGTAGCAGCAGCCATGCCCATACATGCAGTGCCGTGCTGATTTCCGTCATCAGGGTCAAAGCTTCCATCTTCGACTCTTCCACCAGAAGCAACACAAGTTGGGTCACTGTGAACGAAACAAACAGCATCATATCCTGCTACAAATTTTTCATTCAAACCAGGATGTTCATTGTCAACGCCGGTATCAACCATTGCAATGACAATTCCATCACCCGAAACCCCAAGATCCCAAGCGCCGGGATAGAGAGGGGAGGTCTTGGCTTTCACAGCAGGGGTTTGAATATCACCATACAAGTGAATCTCCCCATATCTCTCAACCATTACAACATCTTCTAGATTCGCTAAGTCATAGATAAGCGAAGTGTTTGTGACTCCAAGGAGGACTGCATCGACAGATTCAATCACATCCACGACGTTTAGTCCAAGTGCAGAAAGATCGTTTAGATGTGCATCTGTAACATCGGTACTGTAAGAAAGGCCAATGCCTGTTGGAATGGTTAGCGTTTGGAGAGAATCGTGAATGTTGTTTCGATCAAGGTCGAGAGATGAGCGATCCCACCATGGACCTTGATCTACGACCCAACCATATCCATCTTGTTCTGGGACATCAAGCGTTTGGCCTTCTGGAAGATATTGAACACCGTTTTCAAGAATCTCTGGTTGTTCTGATGAAATTGAAAGTGAGCCAATCAAAGGGCCCATGAGGACCATTAAACACAGTAGGGCTCCTAATTGTCGTGTTTGCATATAACCACCGAAAAACTTCCTTTGCATGAATATTCGGATTAATTGAGTGTGGTGGGGGCAGAGGGATTTGAACCCCCCCTAGCGGGTTTCTTCTGACTTCAGCATTCGTGAAAAGGCTTCAGTTCTCGGTTCTCACGGGTCGGCGCTCCAATTGTTCATCAACTGTCAGCAAACCCACTTGTCGTCATCCCCGTGCAATTGGAGCCCGCGGTACTACCAAGCTATACTATACCCCCAAATGTTCACAAGGATCAGTTCTTGGCCTGTCGACGAGCACGCTTTCTGCGACGCAACTTCTTCTTGCGCCACTTCCAACGTTGATTGCCAGTCTTTTTCCAAGCACGTGAGCCTCGCTTCATGGTGAACGTCTCTCCGACCGACCTGCAATATATGAGTGCATCGGGTAGGCATGTTACTTATTCCAAAGGCAGGCAACCGTAAAAAGGTAAGCATGTATGCATTAACGTTCAGAAACTGATTACTTTCCAAAAGTGAATTTTTACTTCGAATAGCGCTGCACTACGAGAAACCCTACAATTGCTGCGATTCCAAATGAACCCGTTTCCATTAAGGAATTAAACAACGAATCTGCTTGTTCAAAGAGGTTCGACTCTTCAACAAGACCAAACGTAAGCCGATGCCAATCAACGATGATAATGCTTCGAGATTCCAGCCACTTGAACAAGACAAATTGCCCTACGATCAATAATTTGATTATGTTCGTTGCAATCTTAAAGAGGAATGCAGTAAGAATACCAACTACGAGTCCCTGTAATGCGGAACTACCAACATCAATAGCATCGAGCATACCAAGTCCTTTATGCCGCCATCATAAATTCTTTCTCATCCACAAGGACAAGGAACGTTAAATCAATCAAACGTTCAGAACTTTACGACACATTTGCCCTTTGAACGTCCTGAAAAAGAGCGGTTGAAGGCTCCTTGCCATCCAGTCTGTATACTCTCAGAATTGAAGTCCCAGGTGTTGTCGAGAACTGGCTTTACCGCTCCATTTTCGATGTAGTTCGCAAGTTTTTCTAAGTCGTCACCGCTCGGTGAAAGGAAGAGATATTCCCATGAAGCATTTACTGATTTTGCAGCCTTGAATTCCTTTCTCTTTTCTTTACGCTTCAAGAATACTTTCAAAATCCAAGCAGTACCACCGATTCGGCGGATTTCTTCAAGCGTAGGATTGCCTGCGATTGTAACAATACTTCCGCTTTCTTTGACAACACGAGCCATGCTCAAGCTTTCCCCAGTCGTATCAAAACATACATCGAATTTGTCATTTGAGTGAAGATCTACAAAGTTCTCAGATTTGTAATCAATCACAAAATCGGCACCAAGATCCTTACACAAGTCTGCCTTTTCGCCTTTGGATGCAGTTGTAACGACACGTCCTGCTTTGAACACGTTCTTAGCGAGTTGAATAGCAAGCGTTCCTACCCCACCTGCGCCTCCGGAAATAAAGATAGAATCACCTTCTTTCAACCCTGAAGTCGCAAGTGCCTGAAGCGCAGTCATTCCTGCCAATGGTATCGAAGCTGCTTCTTCGAATGTGACATTGTTTGGTTTTGAGACAACATTCGAGACATGAGCAACACAATATTCGGCCATTGCTCCACGGAACGAAGGTGTTTTTGCACCGTCACTTGAGTGACCGAAGAGACGAGCATACACTTCTTGACCGACTTCGAATAGTCCTTGACTGTCTGCTTCTTCTACGATTCCTGATACATCGTAAGAAATAACATGAGGAAATGATTCAACTGGACGTACCATCTTCAAACCGCCACCAAGGAGCATCTTATCTACAGGGTTAACGGAAGCAGCATGCACTTTGATGAGAACATTTGATTGCTGATCAAATCCCGTCGGGTACGGAAGTGTTGCTTTTTGGAGTTGAGATGGTTTTCCGTATTTTGAGAACGTAATTGCTTGCATTGTTTGAACACTTGATGATTGAGCCATACCTCTGGCCAAGTCAATCAATACATAAGACGAACAGTGGCAGAAGTGCCTACTTGTTACAATGTTGTTACTTGTCCCTTGATAACAAAATGAGACTAGGATTGGTCATGACCCTTGAACAAACAAATAGATTGAATTCAATGTGTGAAGAAGCGAAGGAACATGTTGATGAATTACTTGTTCTCCTTTCCAAATCAAAGATGCTCAACATCCTTTACGTCATGAACTGTGATCATACCCCCATTCGATTTTCTGAACTAAAGCGGCGAGTCGAATCTTCATCAACCACTGTTGCTCGACGACTAAGTGAATTGGAAGCACATGGGCTGGTAATTCGTACCGCTTACCCAACGGTTCCAACGACTGTTGAGTATGCACTTACCAAGGATGCAATATCTCTCGCACCAAGTCTTGAGTCTTTGTTCGACTGGGTTCTCGACCGAGCCGACCGACAATGACCGATTACCCCTAAGATCATTGATTTCAACCCAAAACCATAATTGCGGTTGATTCTGTGAAACGATTATCATCATCCGATTAAATCGGTTTTTGACAACAAAATGAGGTCTTTCTCTGTCTAAAAAACCATCAACTTCGATCTTAACTGATAAAATTTCCAAAGCCAAAGGTGAATTGACTTCTGTTTTCAATCGAACCATTGGTCTTTGGGGTGTCGTCATTATTTCACTCTCCTCAATGCTGGGCTCTGGACTTTTTGTTATGCCAGCATTTGCTGCTGACATCATGGGCCCAGGAATATGGCTCGCTTTTCTCCTAGCCGCTACGGTCGTGCTACCAGGAGCGCTTTCTAAATCTGAATTAGCATCTGCTATGCCTTCGAGTGGTGGCTCTTATGTCTACCTTGAACGAACCTATGGACCACTTTTGGGAACCATTAGTGGGCTGGGTTTATGGGCTTCATTTCTCCTCAAAGCATCCTTTGCTCTCATCGGGTCCTCCGCCTATATGTACGCATTAACCACGTACTTTGAGATTGAGATCAATGTTCAACTCGTTTCCATCTTCGCACTTGTACTCATTACAGCAATCAACATTCTAGGGCTGAAAAAGGTCAAAGCCATACAGGCTCCAATCCTTTCATTAACGCTCCTCCTTTTATTCATCGTTTGCATTATGGCTCTATTTGAGCCATCAACAGATTTCTCACGCCCAATATCAAATGCACAAAACACAGGAGCTTTTGATCAAAGTCTTACGACAGTTGCAGAAACTGCCGCATTTGTATTCGTTGCTTATGCAGGAGTCACAAAGGTTGCAGCAATCGGAGGCGAAGTTAAGGAGCCGGGGCGCAATCTTCCAGCAGGAATCATGATCTCATTGCTCATTGCAACGCTCTTGTACTGCCTTGTCACATACACAATGATGGCTGCAATGCCAGACATGTGGTTCATGGAAAATGGAGAACCCATTGAAGACCCTGCTTATCGATTCGTAGACTTGGTTGCAGGCTCTACGATTGGATTACTGGCTGCTGCTTTGGCTGTTTTAACGATGATTTCAATGGCTCTCGCTGGAATTCTAGCAGCATCTCGATTCCTTTTCGCGATGGCCCGTGACAACCTACTGCCTCAAGCATTAGAAACTGTGAATGCTAAGTTTGAAACGCCTCATTGGCCAATCATATTTACAGGTTTAATCATGCTTTTAGCCATCATATGGCTTCCAGTAAAAGACATTGCCAAATTAGCATCAGGTTTCAAAATCATGGTCTTTATTCTCATCAACTCGTGTGTGATTGTACTACGAAGATCCCCTGAGGCAAAGAGTTGGTATCAGCCCTCCTACAAGTCTCATCTTTACCCTTGGATTCAAATTTGGGGCATTGTGGCTGGAATCGTATTGATCTATCTCATGGGTAACAAGGCGTTCATCGGCGCAGGAACGGCAATTGGCCTAGGTTGCATCACCTATGTTGGATATGGACGGAAACACAGCCAGATTCGAACCACACCGTTCCAAAGTCTGAGAGAGAACTTTTCAAACCCAACCAAGGAACAACATGACTTCCGCCATGCTACCTTCAAAGCTGCTGATTTTGGCTCGAAAAAACATCTTACCCTCCCTGAATTCATCAATGCACTTCAGGCCATGGGAGTCCATTACACCAACGATGAATTCCGTGACATATTCCATACAGCAGATTCTGACGAAAACGGAGTCATTGATATTGATGAATTCCTCTACACCGTTGAGATGGTCCATGAGAATAGCGACGACGAAAGCGAATAGGATCTATTGGCACAAAAGGCTTGAAGGGTTTGACGAAACCCTTGCGATGACCTTTGATGAGAAACTCACGCGTCGATACGGACTTCGGATTGGTGGCGGATGTACCAGGATTCGAACCCGGGTTTTCGGCTTAGAAGGCCAAAGTGATATCCAACTACACTATACGTCCTTGTTGTGAGCGCGGGGTTCACACTTGATGAAGGTTAACCATCGGAATCATGCTCAAAGTGGTCTTGCGCATTTGTGACAACGCGTCGGGCGGCGAACCGTTGTTCGTTTCCATTCATAGCCACAGGACTTGCATTTCCACTCCTGTACCTGTGATTCTCCAAGTACTCCGTCGCGTATTCTCTGGAGCAAAGGTGATTCTTTCATTGAAGGTGCTGGGGCGATGGTTTGAGTCAGTTGGTCGTGCTGTGCAGAGTGCGCAGTGAGTCCTGCTGCGTGCAAAAACTCGTGCACGAAAGTGTGATTGTAAAGTGCTTCATCTTCGAGCAGTGCTGGATGTAAGCCAATGGTTACTTCGCCGGGGTCAATACGAAGTCTGCGTCTTCGAGCAAGCTCATTCGGACCTTCTTCAAACCGAGTCATTCCAAGTCGCTTCGATTCGTTCTCAAGCCAGATCACTGAAAATCTATCTTTAATCCCAGGTCGGAAAGTCGCATCAGTAACACCTGAAAGCATTTGCAGTGCATTGTCAACGAGTTCCAGAGGAATGCGAGGCTCATAGGACGGGATTGGCGTGTCCGCAAGCGGCAGCGGTCTCGTGCCCTCCGCATCTCCCATGGCACTCCGTGCATACTCTCCCTCAAGAAATCTGTCAATGACTTTTCACTCGCGAGTCAAGAAGTCCATGCTAAACTTCCTTGACTTGTTCTCGAATTTTTTCATCCCAGCGCTCCACTCGGTTCACGTGCAGAACTTCTTGAGTTTGTAAATTGAAAGCAGTCAATGTTGCTGGCTGTCGCTCTTCATGAAACAAACAGGTATCAAGTCCGATGCTTGACGGACGACCATCATTTAATTCCACTTTCGAGTACCAAGGTTTACCCCACTTTCCAGCACCGAGATGTTTGTTGAGGTTCATGGTTGGCGTGTGTCCGAATAAAACGGTTCTCTCTTCATCAACTGGTTTTGTGGCGTTGTGGAATGGTTTTCGAATCCACAGCAGTGTGTCTTCTTCCTGAGAGTCGAGCTCCTTTCGGGGGTCGTATCCAGCATGAACCAACCGCCATTTTTCAAGGACGATATGCGATGGTAGACGTTCCATCCATTCTTTATCATCAACAATTTGCAGCAACA
>JABIYX010000002.1 GCA_018666575.1 Methanobacteriota archaeon
AAGGCTATCCCGATTTCACCTCATGGGACTCTAAATCCAATTATTTTGATGAAAAATCTTCGCCTGAAAAACCACGCTGGTTTATGGTGGATATTGTACCTGTTCAGGAACTTAAGGAAACAGTCTCTCTTGATTCTGTTAGGAATGAGCCATCTCTTTCTGAAATGCCATTGATAAGAAGAGGTCAACGGTTATCCATTCAACCTGTGCAGCAAAATGAATTTGAAACGATTTGTGCAATGGGTGGTCTAGACGCTGGAGAGTTTAACGGGTGATCACATGGCTGGAATTCCTTCCTCGAAGCGTGCATCAAACATTGAATATGCCATTCGCGATGTTGTTGTTCCTGCAACAGAACTTGAAGCACAGGGGCATTCGATCATCAAATTAAACATCGGTGATCCGATTGCGTATCCTGGTTTACCAACTCCACTTCACATGGTTGAGGCGTTCTCAACTGCACTATCTGAAGGAAGGAACGGATATTCGCCATCATATGGACTTCCTGAATTGCGAAGGGCGATTGCTCATGATGAATCTCAGAAAGGATGGGATGCTCAACCTAATGATGTCTATGTATGTCATGGAGTGACTGAAGCTCTACAGATTGTGTTTCAGGCCACATTGGAAGAAGGTCACCAGGTTCTCGCTCCAGGCCCCCACTATCCTCCTTACATGGCTTATCCGCAGATGTATGGTGCTGAAACAATTGAATACGAACTACAACCTAACGATGGTTGGTCGTTAAATTTTGATGATATCGAATCTAAAATGAATGATAATGTACGATTGTTTGTCCTCATCAATCCGAATAATCCAACTGGTTCAGTTGCAGACTCTAAGGACATAACACGATTGTTATCGATCCTATCAAATTGGCCTAATTGTATTCTTATTGCCGATGAAATCTATGATGGTCTTGATTTTTCAGGCCGACAGGTCAGTGCAGCAAGTTTATCGAAATCTGTGCCTGTACTCACTATGAATGGGGTCTCAAAAGTGTACTATGCTCCTGGATGGAGGATTGGTTACATGGCCATCCATGACCCAATCTCTACATTGGTTGCGGTTCGAGATGGTATTGAACGAATTCTTCGGTCACGTTTGTGTGCATCGACTCCTGCTCAACTTGGTTACCTTGCCGGACTTGAACAAGACCGTTCTTGGATGAAACACTACAGCGATACGGTCAAAGAACGAAGAGATGTTTGTCTCTCAAGAATCTCCAAAATTGAAGGACTAGAAGTTCAAAACCCTGAGGGAGCATTCTACATGTTCGTCAAATTAACTGATAAAAAATGGTCTGACGATGATAAATCGTTTGTTCTTCAGTTACTTCACGAGCAGCATGTGCTCGTAGTTCATGGTTCAGGATTTAGTTCTGAAAAAGGGAAGGGCCACTTCAGGTTGGTTTTCCTTCCTGACGTTGATACCCTAAACATCGCCTTTAATCGCATTGATTCCTTCTTGCAAAAACACAGAATAGCGTGAACAAAGACGGCGAAGTATTGATGTTTGATGAGTGCTCGGTATATCCATGCGAGGAATGAAATTAGCTCTGATTGGGCTTCTAATTTCACTCATCCCCTCTGCTTCAGCATCTTCAATTGCTTCCTCAGGAGATTTTGAAGTTTCATTTCTTTATCCGGTCTTAGTGGCCTTCATTGTTGCTGTTCTGTTATGGAAATTCTTTGTCCCCCGTCAGTTATCTGCATTGCAGGTTGCATTCGAAATTGATGATGATCTGTATGAAGTCCATCGTTTAACAAAAGGAGTTGATGATGCCAAAGACCTCCTACAACAAGGCCGTGTTGCATTTGGTGTTGGATTGTATATGATGGGCATGATGGGTGTCCTCGTATTGATTGGAGAATTAATTTTCAATGCAGACGTATATTTCGACCTGAATCTTTGGCTCATTGGTTTGTTTATTCTCATTCCAGTACTGATTTCTCCTTGGGAAACTCTCAATGCTCAATTAATTGGTAAAAATAAACTTCGGGTTGGGAGACATACAATTCGTACGGGTCTTAGAAGAATCATCACTCTTGCTGTGTTGGTTTCGTCTACGATTGCAACAGTGGTTTACGGCATGAACCTCAATGACGGGACAATTACACCAGTTTGGCTTGCTGCGGGTATGCTTGTTTTCATGGCTCCAACAATTCTCGCATATGGCCGAATTATGGGGGCTTCTTGGAACATGCTTCTCTTGAATAAGTGGAGAACTGCTAAGGGGCGAAGAAACCCCATTGATCCCGATCGACCATCATTCGTAAATCGACTTTTTTCCTTGGTCCTTGTTGTATTCCTCATCACAATGCCGATTACGGCTTTGAATGGAATCGTTACAGTATTCCATATCCTGGTCAATAATCCTGACAACACCGAGGATGTTCTGAATTACGGAGGTATCATTGGCCATTCTATTTATGAACGCATTGATATCATATCAGATATTTTATTCCATTGGGAATTCATCAAATCTGCGCCTCAATTCCTATCACTTTACCTCTCTCTAAACATTGCTATCGTTGGATTAGCATTCATTTTTGAATTGACAAGAAACTTAATTTTAGGAGGTCAAACATTTGGTGGAATGTTTGGAGTGACACTCGATACTCCTCGTGAGATACGAACCGAAGAATCTGCACAGGGACGTCAGTTAGCCTTTGCATTTGCAGGTTTTTCAGGGTATACGGTTTTACTTCTTGTACTGGTTTGTTACAAGGAGTTTGGAGATTTGATGCCGTTTACTCAGAATCTTGAAGATAATGGCTTTGATGAAAGCATGCGTCTTCTAACCACATGGATGTTCATTGCAGTAGGTCAAGCGATTTTCCTGTTCACTTGGCTTCTTTCCATCGCTCGCTTTGGTCCTCTTCGACAATTAAAATTCGATCTTGATCCAGAAGAAAGAAGAGAAGGTGCTGTTATGATGGCAGATGGTGACTGGATGAGAGAATTTGTCGATGAGGCTGCTCTTCAAGAAGATCTAGACGCTCTTATTCGCTTCCAAATGCAACTGATCGAAGGTGACGTCGCTCTTGTTCGACATGAAAAAGCTCGTGCTAAGATGTGGGAATGTGCCATTCGTGGATTATGGCCAAAAGCAATTGAAGAATCTCGTAAAGTTCTCGCACAAGCTGGTGGTGATGACGATGAAGCCCGTATGATTACGGCTACAGGATATCTAGCCACTCGAAGACTCGACGCAGCTCGTGAGGCTTTACGAGGCTTACAACAGCCTGAAGGATACGACGAGCCTGAAATTCTTGCGTTCATCACAGAATGGATGGATCCATGGAATGGGTCGGTAGATGAAGATGATATTTGGGATTGGGAAAACAATTCGGCCATCGATCATCTAAACGAACAAATGCGTATGCTTCGTTATTGGACCCCTAAGCACTCTGATGACTCAGTTGAGCATTCGGATAGACTCTCGATGATTGCTAAACTATCATCTGTGGCATCCTTACGAATGCAAAGACGCCATGAAGAAGCATTACAATTGGCTTTAGAGACTGTGAAATTCGACCCACTTGGCGTAAGGCCTAGAATTGCTGTAGCATTGTGTTTGATCGACAAAGGTAATTGGCATCAGGCAATGTCAGTTTATCAAGAACTCAAGGAAAGTGATGTTAATGACCCCCGTGTTATTGCTTTATCAGTACTACTTGGAAATTCAGCAGATGTCGAACACATTGAAGTTTCTCTCGCAGTTGAAAAAGGCAAGAATGTAAGAAAATGGCTCGATGAAGCTCCAGTAAATGCCGTTGCGGGTCTCGGAATCAAAGGAGGGATAGATGAAGCAATAAATGCCAATATCATGATTTGTGCACATGAATCAGTTCGTCGTGGGATGACGCCTCGTTATTCACCTTCAATTTTCCATTACATCATCCAATTTGTACTTCTTCCACCGATTTTTATTGTTGCAGCTATTGCCATGTCGGGATATTCTGGTCAAGTACAAGGTATCGTTGCCGGTGGTGTATTATTCATGCTTCAATTTGCCTTCGCACGATTTAGAAGGCAACAGAGCAGGCAAATTAAACATCGTGATCAACGAAGCCTTGTTGATTACGCTCGTATGATGAAACGTTTCAAGGTTAACCCAAACAGTGGAAATATTCCAATTGGTACCCACCTCCTTCTTTCAGGTATTCTCGTTACTGTAAATGGTGTTGTTTTGGATGTTGGGATGCCAGGATGGCTTACCCACAGGCTTCCGAAGGATGCTGACAAGACCATCCGAGCACGTCTGAAGCGAAATGCTTTGACAATTGGTAAGAATAAACCTGCTAAATTGAAGCCATTGACCAGTGGCTGGTGGCTCAAGAGGCCAAAAGAAGAAGCATCAGACTTCCCAATTCTTGAACAATTGATTGGTCCTGTTGCATACAGAGGTCGACAAACGATGCTCATCAAGAAAACAACTGGGTTCCGGCAAGGAACATCGAGTAAACCGAGCTTCAATCCAGTGGATTCTCATGATTTTAAGGGACGAGACGTGCCACGTAACACGAGAACCAGTGAACGGTCAGCTCGTGTTGGCCCAAGCCGCCCAACTCGACGTCGTTGAGCCAAGAATTCGATTGATAGTATTCATGAACCTTGTCTGACTGGACAATTCATGGGCAATAGTTCTCCCAGAGACTCAGTCAACCGTGTTTTGAATGCTACATCGAACAGTGCTCGTCTTTACGGTCGTGGTCTTGGTATGATTGCATCTGAAAACATCATTTCACCGAATGTCAAGCGCGCTATTAATTCCGATTTACATGGCCGATATGCAGAAGGTTTGCCTGGCAAACGATACTACCAAGGTTGTGAGGATTTTGATACAATTGAAAGCCTTGGAATCGATCTGGCAAAGAAAGTGTTCAACGCCCCGTTTGCTAATATTCAATCAACTTCTGGAACCGTTTCGAACATTGGTGCTCTAAAGGCGTTGGCGAAACCTGGTGATTCCATAACCGCAGTATCAACTGCAGATGGTGGACACATTTCCCATGCTAGAATGGGTGCTGTTGGATTGCGGGACCTCAATGTTTCCACCTACCCATGGGATGAAGAACGCATGGAGCCAGATGTTGATGGTTCATGCGCTCTTATTCGTGAACTCAAACCCAAGGTAACTCTTGTTGGTCAATCCGTGTTTCTTTTCCCCACACCACTAAGGGAATTAGCCGATGCAGCCCATGAAGTAGGTTCAACTGTCATGTACGATGGTGCTCATGTTCTTGGCTTAATTGCTGGCGGTGTGTTTCAGGACCCTCTAAGAGAAGGAGCGGATGTGATGACAGGTTCGTCTCACAAAACGTTCCCTGGTCCACAAGGTGGATTTCTCTTATCCTCAGACGAAGATCCATCATTTCACAAGAAACTGAACAACTCAATGTTTCCTGGAGTTGTTTCATCCTATCACCTTCATCATGTGGCAGGAAAAGTTGTTGCGCTTGCCGAATTTGAGGCATTTGGATCTTCGTACGCTCAGGATATTGTCAGGAACGCTCAAGCATTCGCTCAAGCACTCGCAGCAGAAGGGTTTGACGTTTTAGCAGAATCTCGAGGTTACACGGCCTCTCACCAAGTTTTAACTCGACATGGGGAAATTGATTCAGGAGCAGGAGCATCAGCAGCTGCATTACTAGAGAAAGCAGGAATTATTACCAACATGAATATGCTTCCTGGAGATTCCAAAGCCATGACTCCATCTGGCCTTCGGCTTGGTGTTCAAGAACTGACAAGAGTCGGCATGGGTCCACGAGAAATGGAAGAAGTCGCTTCCCTTTATGCTCGTGCTTTGCTCAAAGGAGAAGATGTTCAAGCCATTAAGAATGATGTTCATCATCTCAAATCAGATTTCCAACATGTTCAATATTGCTTTGATTCAGAAGATATGCCTGCATACGAAGGAATGTAATCTATGTCAATAAAAATGCGTCCAACCCATGAGTCGTTATCCAGAATTGACGGATTCATTTTTGATTCTGAAATGAATTATTACATGATGTGGAAGCAGCATGAATTCGGACAATGGTGGCGTTCTTTTGAATCTCTTTTCACTCATCCACTGAGTCGAACATTCATCAATTCTGTTGTTGATGATTTGGAATACCATCAATGCTTATCGCATCCAAGAGGCCTTTTCAAAAAGAAAAAATTCGAATCGGAATTGGCGCAGTTGGCCCATTTTTATGGAAGTGGATCGATTGATTTAACGAAAAATAAAATTGTTAATGGCGCTCATTCTCTGTTTTCAGTTGGTTTAGCATCCTATGCATTGGAAGTCTTTCACCAAAAGCGATACAAGATACGCTGGAATGAACCAAATCCTCGTGTTGTTCAGCTCACCCTTGATGATAATCCCGACTTGCCACCCCCAAGTTCGATTAGGCCATTTCCATGGTCGAAGGTATTGAATAAGGACAATCAAAACATTACCCAACCCATTGCAGATCAGTTTACCATCAAAGAATCTGGTCATTTGGAAGTCGATGGTGAGCGTTTCATGATTGTCCCTGCCTCTCTTCTTGAACGATTTGTCTCTACTTGTTTACCTCATGCTCCAAAAATGAGTAATACTGATAAAATAAAATTCCCTAACCAATGGTCTGAATCTGATAATTCAATATTATCAGTGATAATATCCTCTGTTGTTGATATTTTTTCTCGCTCAGAACGGTCAGTTTACATTACTGGAAAGGAGAGTTGGGATGCTTATCTTCGCGCATACTTGTTTGATTATGGCTGGGGTAGCGTAAATTTGACATCATATGATCTCAATTCTTTTGAAACAGTGTTAATACTGCCAAAGTCTTCTCTCTTTCCTTTCTCAATCGGATTAATGGCTGGCATTTGGGAAAGGGCACATGGCCGGAAGTTCAAACTACTTATCAACGAACAGAATGACTCAATTCAAGTCGCTATCAGTTCCTTACTCGAGTATGACAATTAATTGAGATTGGAGTAGATGTAATCGATTGTTATCGAGCAACTAAGGTCAAGGTTCATAACCGAATCGTGGGCTCGTAATATTAGTCAAGGCGCGGAGGCTCTATCCAATGTCACTAAATCATAACCAAATGGCGTATGCTGCAATCATTTCAACACTAATTTTCGGAGCCCTTTTTGTAGGCGTTAGCGGCTTCTACCAGACTTCAGATGGAATAGGGGAATTCGACAGTGCAGCTGATGATGACCTGTTTGGTGAGGAAATAACCTCTGGTGAGGCTACAGACGAAGATGAGGATGGGCTCCCTGACGTTCTCGAAGCACAATACGGGACCAATCCGAAGATGAAAGATACCGATGGCGACGGAATGAGCGACGGTTGGGAAGTTGAGCATGGTCTAAATCCACTCGACAATGGTGAATCAGAAAATCCAGACGAGGAAACTGGAGGCACTACTACTGCTGATGATGCAGAGATTTCCAACGAAAGCGATTCATGGCCAGATCCAGAACAAGGAAAGTACGGTGATCCTGATAGAGATGGGCTCACAAACGAACGAGAAGCTGAACTTGGAACTGATCCTCAACGGGCTGACACAGACAATGATGGACTAAACGACCGTTGGGAGTCTATGTACGGAATGAATGTTTCATCTCCAGACGGTGGTATGATTTATCTCTTCAACCCTCTTTCTGGTAACTGGGATTGTACTTTGTTAAATCTCGCGCTTGAGGAATCCCTTTCATCCATGCTTGAAGAATTTGAAGGCGCACCTACTTGGGAAGAACTTGAAAATCCTCTAGGCAAGCATTCTTGCGATCAAGTCCTTGACGTCGATGATGATGGGCTTCTAAACTTCCAAGAAGAATCATATGGGACAAATCCATCTTCTCCTGATTCTGATGGTGACATGCTTCCTGATATTCTCGAGGTTAATTCTGGAGAAGTTATACTTGATTTTGTTCTAGGTTCTGATTGTGGAGCACTCGAGATCAAACCAGTTGGTCAACGAACAGCAAGATCCGCTCCTTTTGCTTCCGAAGTAAGTGCAGCATGGTTCTTGTCTGATCTTGATGGAGATGGCCTTCTAAACGGTCCGAGTGACTCTGATACCGACGGAGATGGTATGCCAGATGGTTTTGAGTATTGTTTCTCTTTCCAAGTCGACCACCCTCTTTTCGCAGCATCTTCGACACGTTCCGAAACAGTTGGTAAGCAACTCTCTCCATTCAACTCGTCTGATGGATATGGCGATTGGGATGAGGATGGATTGAACAATCTCGAAGAATACCAAGTTGCCAATAAATTCGGACTCACCAACGGATTGCCGTCCTTTACTTCTCCATGGAGCGAGGATACGGATGGCGACAAAATGCCTGATGGTTGGGAAGCCAATCAATACAATCGTACCACATTTGAATACCCTCTTAATCCAAGAAATGCCAGCAATGCTAACGATGACATTGATTATGATGGATGGGATTCAGATGGCGATGGAGATGTTATGTTTGACGAACTAGAACTTGCCACAACTGTTACGGAACTTTATGTGACGAAAGGCGATTACGTTACCAGTAATCAAACAGTAGCTAAAGCCCAGTTTACAAAGGGAGGAGGTCTCAAGGAGACAGTGTATATGGTTGCTCCAGTCGATGGATATGTTTACACAATTAACGTTGCACCTGGTGATCGAATTGAATCACGACTCTTTGTTTGGATGAACATCGTTGAGGAATCTGAACGATTTACAAATCTAATGGAGTACGAAGCAGGGTTTGACGACTTAGGAAATCCAGTTGGGCGCTCAACAGATCCTACACATGGGGACACAGACCTCGACGGCCTACTCGATGGAATCGAAGTAGGTGGTTGGGAGATTCTTGTTGTCAATCGTGGTGTTCAATTGACATGGGTTGTTTCTGACCCTGGATTGCCAGATACCGATGGGGATGGTCTTTCAGATTTAGTTGAATTTTCATCCTCTTGCGATGGTCAAGGCTCAAACGCTTCCAATTCTGATACAGACAGCGACGGAGAAAGTGATCAACAGGAAACTCGACTTGGATACGTCTTTAATGGTGAGCAATATTTCACATCCGCATGTATGTTCGACACTGACAACGATGGGTTGGAAGATGGTGAGGAAGTTATTGCAGGCGCAGACAACTTCGTTACACACGCTAACAACTCTGATACCGATGGCGATGGCCTCATCGATGGTAACGAGATTCTCTTCATTCCTCGACCGTTCCAATCCGAAACCAATCCTCTGATCAACGATACTGACGCCGATGGTATGCTTGATGGTTGGGAAATGCAGGTTAAATCAACCGAGGATAACAAGAACTCTCATTCCCTTTGGGTTGCAGTTTCAAATTGGGATCGACCAGGATGTACTGAAACAACCACTAATGGATGTCAAATGGACCCTGGCGGCTATGTCTGGATTAATTGGCTTGGTGGTTTCGAACTTGAAAAGAAGTACGAAGTTTCTGAGATGAATCTTTCTGGCTTTGATTTACCTGGAAATACAATGTGTGATGGTTGTAAGGGTCGTTGGGCTCTTGACCCTTCACTCAATTCATTGAAAGATGACACCTACGATGTCGATAATGATACACTCGCCAACGGAGCTGAATCTCCAACGAACTGGAATACAAATCCAGTTGATGATGATACCGATGGTGATAATTTACCAGATGGTTGGGAAGTACGCTATTCCTATGAGGCCATAAACAACAATCTTGTCGACAATTCGACCATTAATGCATACGGTGCACGTGGTGTAATGGATCCATCGATGGCTGACAGTGACCTTGATGGAATTAATGACGGTGAAGAAGATCCAGATTCTGATGGACTAAACCGAACTGGGTTAATCAAGAAATATTGCCCTGGTTACAATGATACAACGAATGCTGAGTGCAACATCGATCCGAATTCTCCAGATGGGATGAAATTCTATAATAATCTTGAAAATTACACCAATTTTGAAGAATTTGAAAACGGAACTAATCCTGTAACCAATGATACAGATGGTGATGATTGGGAAGATGGCCCAGAAGTATACTACATGGACCATGATGACGATGGTATGGCAACTGGATGGGAATATCACTTTGAATTTGATCCATATGATCCTGCCGACCGGCTTGTGGATAGTGATGGAGATGGTCACACAAATTATTGTGAATTCAAATGGGATACTAACCCAAGAAACCCAATAAGTTTCCCTGGTCAAGGTGAACTGTGCGATCCTTTCGAGAGCTAGTGGCTTATGTTAAGAGGGAATTCTTCATCGATTTGCTTAGTGAGCATTCTTTCAATGCTTTTCTTAGCACCAATCGTGTTGGATGCTTCAAGTGCTAAAACTAGTACAGTTCTTACTTTAGAATTCGATCAAGTTGATGGAATTCATTATTCAAATGTAATAAACATTAGTGGATCTTCTTCAGTACCTCTAAACTCGGTTGAAATTACATTATGGAATGTTACATCACATGATCAGTATGAGTTACTGAATTCAAGTAGTTCTCTCCTAACAGTTACTCCATATGAAACAGATTCCGGAGTAACAAACTGGAACTGGAATCATGAATTTGACCATACCTCAGAAAGTTGCACTTGTCTTGTACGAATCTCTCTTCTTGAACAAACAGATTTAGTGTCGTTTGGACTTACAATATACCTCGGAACAACCAATCATAGGCCTGTGTTGATGTATGAATCTGACTTTGATCAAACATCACAAGTAATGCTGGCTACCGAAAATGTAACGCTTCAATATGGTCTTCTATTACCTCCAAACTTACTTTCTTTCGATTCACTTGTTGCAAATCCAGATGTAATTACCTCTTTTTCAGTTTGTCCTGCTCCCTATGGAGTTTGCACAGACGACTACACTTCGTTAACAGTACTCCATGAACTATCGAATGATGATTTTGAAATTACTCTGGATACTTTCGATATTAACTTGCCCGATGGACTTTATCTGATTGATCTTTATGTTCAAACAATGTCATTGAAAGAATCCAACTCAATAATGCAATATTTAGCAGTCGATAGGAATCCTCCGAATGTAACCGTGGCCTCTGTATCTGAATCATTTGAGTCTGAAACTATTACTGTGGATCTCGATGTAGACGACGGCTATGATGGATCAGTATATTCAACAACATGGACAATAATTGAACCAGATGGTGAACTTAGAGCTGTAACGTCCACTGAGATTCTTGCGGATAACCGGTTATCATTTATCGCAGATAAGCAAGGTGTTTACCAAATATTTGGCCTCATACGGGATACAGGCGGTAATTTTGTCAATATTCAACACAATGTTACAGTTGCTAATGTAGAACCAGTACTGGATTTGAGATTTGATGGATTTAAAATTGAAAATAATCAAATTGTTACTGTCAAATCAAATGATCAGTGGTGTTTTTCAGCCAATCAAACAACTGATACTTCAAATGACATTGATTCTTTGGAATACAACTGGTTCGTTGATGGAAAATCTCTCTTGAGTGGCAGATCCTATCTCCTCTCTTCTGACATCAAGACCGAGGATTGGGAAGAGATCACACTTACCTTGAAAGATAACAACGGTGCGAGTTCATCGATTACGTTTTCTGTTGAGGAACAAAAATCTCAAGATGATTCTTCTCTCCGAACATTCACAATTTGGACCGTCCTTCTTCTAATTCTAATTTTATCTGCAATTGTTTTCATTCGGAAAAAAGTGATTTCTCCTCAGGAATCAGATTTTGTTCGTTGGTCTGATAAGAAATCATTTGATGATTAACCATTCATTAAAAAAGTGTGAATTCTAGGAATAACTGGTGAGTGTATGTTTACTGATGCTGCGGAAACCCTTCCTAAAGAACCTATGAGCGTTCCTAAATCGGTTTATCATGAACGACAACAACGTTTTCTTTCCCAATTAACTCATTCTGATTTAGTCATTATCACGACTCCTGCAGAAGCTGTTCGAAGCAATGACGTTACCTACCCTTACAGAAGTTCAAGCGACATGCTCTACCTTGTTGGATGGGCTGATCCTGAAGCAGCACTCGTGTTTCATCATGATGGGTCACGGTGGATATCCCATCTTTTTGTCCAGCCTAAAGATACTCTAAAAGAAATATGGGAAGGCAGAAGGGAAGGGACTGAAGGTGCTAAATTAGGTTGGTCTGTTGATGAAGCAACATCCATACATGAGCTGGAAGAATTTCTGGATTCATTCCTCACAAAATCCTCAACAGTTCATGTCCGCACAGGCATCAGCAGTGATGTTGATGCAATTGTCATTTCAGCAATTGAACGCAGAGATCGTAAACGCCAACACTTTGGTTCAGGGCCTGTTTCCCTTGAGGATCCAAGTCGTAGAATCGCTGAGATGCGTCTGCGTAAATCTCCAGAAGAAATTGATATGATGCGATTTGCTGCAGAGGTCTCATCTGTTGCTCATGAATTAGCAATGAAAGCAAGTAAAGATGGTATTTCTGAATATCAACTTCAAGCCATTATCGAGGGCTTCTTCGTCTATGGTGGAACGAGTGGTTGGGCTTACCCTTCAATTGTGGGCTGTGGTGAAAATGCTACTATTCTACACTATACAGTCAACGAATCGAAATGCAAAGGTAATGAAATCATTCTTATTGATGCTGGAGCAGAATACAAAGGCTATGCTGCTGATATAACGCGTTCCTGGCCAATCAATGGCAAGTTCAGTGATGCACAAAAAGAGATTTATGAAATTGTTCTTGATGCACAGCAACAAGCCATCGCAGCATGTCGTGTTGGCAATGCATACAACAAACCGCATGAAGTTGCAAGAACAGTTCTTGCAGAAGGGCTTATTCGATTGGGAATTATCAATCAGACTTTAGAGGAAGCTTTGGATTTAGAAACTGGTCAACTCAAACACTGGTACATGCATAACACTGGCCATTGGCTTGGTCTTGATGTCCACGATGTTGGCGTCTACAAACCTGATGGGACACCACGGCTGCTCGAAGCAGGCATGGTCTTAACAGTTGAACCAGGATTGTATTTCGGGGCTTGGAGACCTGATGTGGATTGTCCAGAGCGTTATGCTAATATCGGCATTCGTATTGAAGACGACGTTCTTGTAACTGATGGAGAACCAGATGTCTTGACTATTCGCTGTCCAAAAACAATTGCTGATATCGAAGGTATTGTTGGAACCCTTTAGAGGTGAGCCCATGGGCTGGTCAGAAATTCTCGAGAAAATACTTACGTCAGACGAAATATTTCGATTGACCAATGAAGAGAGTCTCATTTTGTATGATGGTGCTCCACTTCATCAATTGATGAACGCAGCTCATCATCGAAGGAAATTACACAATCCATCAAATCAGGTGACTTATCTCGTCGATCGTAACATCAATTACACAAATGTTTGTACGATTAATTGCCAATTCTGTTCATTTTATCGACCTCCGGGTCATGAAGAGACCTACACTCAAACATACGATGAGATTCGACAACGCATTGTTGAATTGGAAGCGATTGGTGGTTCTAGAATACTGATGCAAGGTGGAGTTAATCCTGAGCTCGATATTGATTGGTACATTGGTCTGATAAATGTTCTACGGATACATCATCCGACTATTGATTTGGATTGTTTTTCACCCATTGAGTTAGAAGGTATAGCAGAAGTTACGAACAGCACGACTCTTGAAGTTCTTACTCGCTTCAAGGATGCTGGGATGCATGGCTTGCCAGGTGGTGGAGCAGAGATGCTTGTTGAAACTGTACGAACAGATGTTTCTCCAAAGAAAGGTCATCCCGATAATTGGCTAAGAGTCATGGAAGAAGCCCAATGTTTAGGATTGACTACCAG
>JABIYX010000116.1 GCA_018666575.1 Methanobacteriota archaeon
AGTTGCCATTCGCTCTTCATCAGCAAGATTTACTGGATTAGATATCCATTCAAACGAAAAAGACTTGGGCTCTTCCATATCATCAGGAAATCCAATTGGTTGAACGCCCATGAATTCGTAATCAAAGCGCTTATTTGCCTTGGTTCTAAACGCCTCGATATCCTTTCTCGATTGCTCGATAAGATTCGCCTTTCTCGGTCCACCATAGCGTTTTTTCTTTTGTTGGCGACTGTTTTCACCTCGTCGATTGTTGCCACGACGTTGTGTCATATGTTGGAACGAACGCCGACCGTCCTTGAACACATCGTTGTTTTTTGTTGACCCAGAGTCGCAACATATTGATGAAGTGGCAGTGTCTCAGAGAGTCATGTATCGACCGATTTCAGTGCTTGTGATACTTCTCCTAGCGACTGTATTCGTTCCAGAACCCCTCGAATTACACGAGACAGAAATCGTTTCTTCGACCGAAGAAGGAAACGAGTCATTGGGCTGGGTCATGTCCGTCGGTGGATTCAATGAAGATTGGATTACCGATATTGTACCGTTAGCCAATAATTCAGTGGCTGTAGGTGGTACTTTTGTTTCGTCAATTCTCATTGGTGAGAATGGCCATGAATCCAGTCAGTTCTGTGAAACAGGTTCTTGCAACGACAAAGATGGTTTCCTTGCATTTTCAAATGAATCCAATGAATGGTACTCTAGTACCTCGTTTGGAAGTTCTGGAGTTGATCAAGTTGATTCAATTGCAATGCTAAGTGATGGTGATATCATTGTTGGAGGAAGTTATTGTTTGGGAAGTGCAGGTCTTGGTTGCACCATGACTCTTGGAGATTTACCCGCGCTGAGCAAAGAGGACTCAGGGGATGAAGGAAATGCATTCCTTGCTCGATACGATATGGATGCAGGATGGATATGGGCGGTTTCAATTTCAAACTATTTTGATATCTTCATGATGGATTTGTATGTTGATATGTACGATAACATTCACGCGAGCGTTCTCTTCCGCGACATACTTGACATGAACGGGACAATCTTCCTCGGTTCGACCGAACCAAGTGTTGCTGTGATGATGTTTGACGAGAATGGAATTCTCGTATCAGGCCATACTGCAATGTCTGAACTGGGAGTCGACCCGTTCGGAGGGTTCTGTCAAAATTCAATTGGTGAAACGTTCATTGCATTGACATTTATCGGTGAAATCTCTTTTGAGGAAATGGGTTCAATTGAGGCTGTAGGTGGAAGCGATATCGTCGTTGCAAAATACGATGAAGACGATTGGCAATGGATTCAAAACGCTGGTGGAGAAGGTGATGATCGGACATATGGATGCATTCCTGGTGAGGGACAATCCGTTCAGGTGTACGGCAGTTTCGAAGGCAATGCTTCATTCGGTAATGCGTACACAGAATCCTCCCAATGGGTTGATGCCTATATTGGAACACTTGATCCACTCGGTTTCTGGTCCGCTCTATCAACAGAAGGTGGACTGGGATATGAGTCATTCAATGCAGCTTATCGAACTCCATCAGGCTCGACTATCTTCGCAGGCGTAACCACACAAGGGTTCACCCTTGGCTCAGAAGTCCTCGTCGCTTACGATGAGGATACGAGTTACTATGGAACAGATATTTTCCTTGCTGAACAAGAATCGACAGGCACCTGGGGATGGGCTATTCTCGGTGGAAGCGAGGGCCAAGACGATGTCTATGAAATTCATCCTTCTTCTGAAGGAGGCACTTTAGTCGCCTTTTCCTTTGAAGATACAGGTGTCTTTGGTCCTCATAACGTCAGCTCAGTAGGCTGGTATGATGGTGGTGTGTGGCACTATGAGACCGATATTGATGGCGATGGGGTTCTCGATGGAGTGGACAATTGTCCAAGAGATGCCAATTCATTCCAACTCAATTTTGATGCAGATGGTCAAGGGAATGTATGTGATCCAGATGACGATAACGATGGAATTGCAGACGAACTCGATGCTTGCGCTCGAGGCCAACTCAACTGGTTGAGTACAGAATGGACTGACCACGATAGCGATGGATGCCGAGATTCAGATGAGGACTTTGATGATGACAACGATACTGTGTACGATCATCTTGATTCATGCCAGAAGGGTCCAATCGGATGGATTTCAACTCCTCAAACTGATGTTGAAGGCGACGGATGCTCTGATATCGATTCAGATGGAGACGGTCTGGTCGATCAAATGGACAACTGTCCAACCATTGTCAATGAAGGTCAAGAGAATCTCGACAATGATAATTTTGGCGACCCATGCGATTCTGATGAAGATGGAGATGGCATTTACAACACCAATGATTTGTGCCCAAGAGATCTAGCTGCTTGGAATTCTGAAGTGTTCAACGATTGGGACAGAGATGGCTGTCTTGACAGCATCAATGACTTCGATGATGATAATGACGGTGTCTTGGATATGATGGGTTCAACGCCTATTGATGATTGTCCAAAAGGTGTCATCGGATGGGATTCTTCCGATCGTAACCTCGACTGGGACGAGGATGGCTGTCATGATGATGGCGAAGATGGTGATGACGACAATGATGGATTTGATGATGATTATGATCTCTGTCCAAGAGGCTTAATTGGCTCTGTTTTACCTTCACAGGATGCTGATGCAGACGGATGTGTTGATGGTGTGGAAGATGTTGATGATGACGCAGATGGTGTCCTCAATGAAGCAGACCTTTGTGCGAGAACACCGTTGAGTACCATCGTTGACGGTGACGGTTGCTCAGCTCAACAAGCAGACTCTGATTCAGATGGTGTTCTCAATGCAGACGATCTTTGTCCAGTTTCAATCACTGGCGAAGAGGTTGATGAGGACGGATGTAAAGTCATTGACAACACCGATGCTTCGAGCGGAGGGGATGAGTCTTCATTTGGAATTAATCAGATTCTTATCGTCCTAGCATTGCTTCTTGCTCTCGTTGCTGGCTTCATGACATTCAAGCCGATTAAACCACAATCTGCTCCAAAGACAATGCCTGCTGTCCCTCAACCAATTGAACAACAGCCAATGGTTGAAATGCCAGTCGATGACATTGGTACATCAGAAGAATAATCTCAAGCATAGATGAATGCTGGAGACAAAGGAATAGCAACACCTGCTTTTCCTGTTGTATCCTCTTCGCTTTCACCATGAACAACATCGACGCTATCGAGGCCGAGTTCTCTTGCAATGAAGTCCGTACTGTCTCGATACACGTTGTTTTCTTCAAGATTTGAAAGAAGCACTCGCTTCTTTTCATCATCCCATTTGAACACTTGTGGAAGCATACGCTTGTTCCAGAATCCAAGTCGTTCCCCACGATGTTCTCCTTGAGCAAGTTCTGATTGAGTAAGAATGCCCATGAAGGACTTGACATTGTTTCCTTCAGCAAGGTGCTTCAAAGCCATTTCTGACATTTGATAACGCCATGGTGCTGCTGTAACAATGGTGAGTGAAGTTGCTTCTCCGTCGAGATGTCGTTCTGCAACGCTGCGAACCTTACGTGCTTGTTCGAGAAGATCACGAATCAGTGTTTCACCATCGAGAAGTTCCTGGTCTTCAAGTGAACATGGGGCCATTTCAGTAAATGTGTGAGCAGCAAGAAGTCCTTCACCTCCTAGGAAAGACCACCAATCTTCAGCAAGGTGAGGTGTTGCGACTGCAATCATATGCGTCCATGCTTTGAGAACGTCTCGACCAACATCAGCATTACCGCCACCTCGTCGAACATACCAGTTGATGTCCTTGACCATGTCATAATGAGAGCATTCGACAGCTCTTCTCAAATCGAATCGATCCATGGCATAGGACCATTGCTGAACACGTTGGCGCAGTCGAGCCATCATCCACGCATCGATATCACTTGGAGCACCGTCCCAACCAAGCAATTGTTCAGGCATTGTTTGCAATTGCATCATAACTCGGTGATTTGCTTCGAGTGCAGTATCGGACCAATCCATACCAGCGGTTGGGTTTGCAGCAAAGAGAATGAAGAGACGAACAGTATCTGCACCAAATTCTTCAATCATTTGTTCTGGTGAAACAGTGTTTCCTAGTGACTTACTCATCTTTGCAGATCGTTGAGTTAATTCAGAGTTGCAGTGAGGGCATGGTGAGTCTGCATGGCTCACTGAGAGTGTAATGGAACACGATTCACAGAATGGTGCGCCTTTGTTGACCATTCCTTGACAGAGCAATTCACTGAATGGCTCATCAATGGTATGGAATCCAAGGTCACGAAGAGCCTTGGTGTAAAATCGAGCATAGATCAGGTGCATCTGTGCGTGTTCAATTCCACCGCAATAGAAATCAACATTCATCCAGTAATCAGCAATGTCTGATTCATACCATGAATCATGGTTGGTTGCGTCAGTGTAACGAAGGAAGTACCAGGATGAATCAACAAAAGTGTCCATTGTATCGGTTTCACGTTGTGCATCTTGTCCACAGTCAGGACATGTTGTGTTGAGGAACGAAGCGGATGTTTCCAACGGGTTTCCTTTTCCATCGAAGACAACATCTCTTGGAAGTTCAACCGGAAGTTGATCTTCTGGAACAGGTACTGCCCCACAGTCCTTACAATGGATAATCGGAATTGGCGTTCCCCAGTAGCGTTGTCTTGAGATAAGCCAAGGTCGTATCTTCCAATTGACTCTTCGTTCGCCTTTGTTCATGGATTCAAGTGCGCTTGCAACAGCATCTCTTGCGTCGTCACCGTAGCGACCATCGAATCCATCAGACGTTGAATTCACCATGTATCCATCATCTGTAAATGCCGTTTCGAGTTCTTCAGAAGCATCGTCACCTTCCTTCTCAACAAGTACTCTACGAATGGGTAGGCCATAGGTTTGGGCGAAGTCGAAATCACGCTCATCATGACCAGGGACTGCCATGACCGCACCTGTTCCGTAAGAAGCGAGAACGAAGTTGCCTGCCCAGATAGGGATGCGTTCATCTGTTAATGGATGGATTGCGAATCGACCAAGAGAAACTCCTTCCTTCTTGTTGAGATTCTTGATTCGATCGAATTCACTCATGTTTGCATAGACATCGTACATGGCCTTCCAATCTGCTTCATAGTCAGTTCCTTTGACCAATTCTTCAGCCAGTGGGTGTTCTGGGGCGAGGGTGACGAATGTAACGCCAAACAAGGTGTCTGGGCGCGTGGTAAAGACGCGGATTGTTTCATCAGAACCTTCGATTCCGAATTCAATTTCAACACCTTCAGAGCGGCCAAGCCAGTCTTCTTGCATTGAGCGAACACTGTCAGGGAAATCGATTGTCTTCAATCCATCAAGAAGTTCTTGAGCGTATTTTGTGATGTCGATAAACCATTGACTCATGTCCTTTTGACGAACAGGTCCGTTGCATCGCCAACATCGACCAGCTTTGACTTGCTCATTTGCAAGAACGGTTGAACAGGAATCGCACCAGTTCACTGGTGCATGTTCTCGATAGGCAAGTCCAGACTTGAAGAAGCGAGTAAAGAACAGTTGATTCCATTTGTAGTAATTCGGATCATGGCTCTTCACCATACGGTTCCAATCATAGGAGAATCCCATTCGCTTGATTTGTTCGGTAATCGAAGCCATGTTTCTCTCGGTAATATCGTGAGGATGGCCGCCTTCAGCAATGGCAGAGTTTTCTGCAGGCATTCCAAACGAATCAAAGCCCATGGGATAGAGAACATTGAACCCTTTCATTCGCTTATATCGAGCAACTGCATCACCGATGGAATAATTTCGAACGTGACCCATATGCATCTTTCCAGATGGGTATGGATACATTTCAAGACAGTAGAATTTGGGTTTAGAAGTGTCATTATTTGCAATGAAGACCTCTGCGTCATCCCATGCTTGTTGCCATGCAACTTCATCGGTCGTTTTACGCTCGTCCGACATCATCACCACTCCTTAGACAAACCTGCGTTACTGCTTTCCTTCTTCAATCCACCCCAGCAAAGGGATTTCAGAAGGTCAACTCGTTGCGTAAAAACGCTTCATTTGTTTCGAGAAGGAACATTGCTTCCTTCGTGAGTTTGTATCGATTTCGCATCCCCATTCGTCGTCCTTCAATCAGGCCATACTTCTCGAGTGTACGGAGGTGGTGAGAAATCAGTTGCTGTGATTTGTCCAGACGCTTCGCAAGTTCTGATTGAGTTGGGAAATCTCCTATCTCACCATCTTGGTCGAGTACCAGCAGAATCTTTCCTTGCAATGAGAGTGGATCAGGAGCAAGGATTGGTACTGGTAAATCCGCATCCTCAAGCAGTGGATGGAGATTGTTTGTTAATGGATAATAACGAACCAAGCGTCCATCCTTTCGTCTCCATAGACTCTCTTCTTGTTCAAGCACTCGAAGGTGATGAGAAAGTTGACCATTACTCATGTCAAGGGCTGAGAGCAACGCTCGGAAGTGACAACCAGGATTCGCTGTCAAGTATCCCATCAGGCGTCCACGTTGGAATCGCCCATCGGTGGTCTCTGAGGTTCGACCCATGAGGCCAAGAACCCAGAGCCCTGAAAGCGTGACAGAAACACGGAGTGCTTCGTTATTGAACGCAGCAAAGCCGACCATCGAAAGAAGTGCTCCAATGGTTACTGCGGCGACGGCTTCAGGCGCCCACTCAGGAAGGATTTCTTCGTTTTCGACAATGACATTTTCCGTAATTTCGGTTTCAGCAACAGGCTCTTCGATAACCAACGGTTGTTCGTCAATGACCGACTGAATCTGATAACTTTCTGCAGTGAATCGACTGCATGGAGTGTTTGCTTCGGTTTGTACAGCCTCATACATACCTGATGCACCTCGTTCAGGAGTCCATGATTGAATGGAATTACTTGACATCATACGGACGTTCTCTTCTGTATCTTCGATCATCCAGCAGGTTCCGTCAGATGTTGAAACATCGTTCCACGTACCTGTAATGATGACTACTGGTTGTACAGGAGTGCCTCCATTGTCAATTGGCTCAACATCCTCAACAGGTAGTGGCCAAGTGAATGTCTGTTCAGCATCAATATCTTGGTCAATAGCAAGATGGAGGCGTACTCGGTACTCACCATCAGTGAACTCGTATTGGTTTAGATCTGCAATGCTGAAGCGTAATGTATCTGTATTTGAGATTTGTAATGAATCGTCAATACTCTCATCAGTACTGCATAGAATATTTTTGTCGATTATTTTCGATTCCAAATTCAAATCCCACATCTGAAGTGTAGCCTTACATGCTTCAAGCCAATGAATTTCAGAACCAGATTCATCACCGTTGAGTAGCAATTCAAATTCAACATCATTTTCTTCACTTGTTTCGATTTCAATATCGACAACTGGTAGTGGGCTTGAGTCACAGTTTGCAGAGTTGGTTCGTCGGAAGTCGAGCTCTTTGGAGGCAAAGTATCCAAACTCTGAAACCTCGGTGACCAGAACATATGCTCCAGTACGCATTGCACAACCTTGTGAGTCGGTAAATGCCCAACCTTGCATAGCGAACATACTCTGTTCAGATGGGGTTAGTACCATGTCGTATTCAGCATTGTTACATGTGTTTTGAGAGAGGGTGTCAAAGACGATTTGACCAAACGAATCTACGACCCAATAGGTCATTCGGCATGTGTTTGTGAACTGGAGTACAACATCCTCATTTTGCATGTTTTCCAGATTCATCGATCCTTCGAGTAATTCGCCTTGAATGTAGGATTCTGAAAGGGTGCTAATCGAGGTGTCGAGAGGTTCGCTTGATACCTCACCTGGTGAAACTGCAAAGGTATGTGTGTCGATGATCAAGCCATCAGGTGTTGAAATTGTAATGGATGAATCACCTTGCTGAGTTGCATGGAACAAGGAGTGGCCAAGGGAGAAGGTCGAGAATGGCTCAATTGTTTCAACCATAGGTGTGCATGTTGGTCCATAGATATTTGACTCGAAGGTGATGAGTAGTTTACACTCATCAGTGACAGACAACTCGATTGGAAGAGCAGTTGGATTGTACACCTTGTAGGACAAAATCATCGGTTCACCAACAGCGATTGAACTGCTGCGATGAGCGAGTGTGGTTGAGTAGACTAATTCTGACGGAAGCCCAGCATTCTGTTGGACATTAATTTCAGTGGATGAACTAAGTTCAGATCCAGCCAGTTCGATGGTAACGGTATAGATTCCCGGTGTAACTTGGTTGCCGGAGCCATCTTCGAGATTCCATGTATGTGAGTCAAGGATTGTTGTCCCAGAAGCGACATCTAAACCTCTGCTTTGACCACGACATGAGGTTCTCTCATCGATGATTGAAGTTCCAGATTGATCACTGACAACCATAACCGTTCCACAGGATGGGTCTTCTGTGATCGAGGTTTGAACTCCATCGTTGACAAGAGCGGTAGAAAGTTCGACGACATCCCCTGTTCCATACCAAGGAGTCAGTGGAGCGTTGATAATTTCTGTTTCAAGACGTACAGGTGTTTCGCCATCGGCTTGTACTGGCGCAAGGCTACCGAGTAGGAGCACCAACAAGGATGCAACCAATAGCCGCGTACGCGCCTCTGCCATGATTTTCCATAGTCTCCCTCACTTAAAGGGCAACGGTACAAACAATGCGTAAACTCAATCTAAATCCAGCATTGTTGGAATCGAGGCTTGCAATTGTTCCTGCTGTTGGAGTTCATGTTGCTTCCATGCAGGCACAGATGCAGGATCAACCCAACCAAGTTCTCTTGCCTTGTCGAGTTCGCCACTTGCAACATAATGGGCAATCCATTGTTCCCGGCGTTCTTCTTCATCCATGAGTTGAGATTCGATCTTACGTTCAACAGCTCGTTCCTTCATCAAGCGGTTTCGACTCGCTTGACGTGCGAGCATGGCTATGAGAATCGAAGCAAGCATGAATGCGATGACTCCACCCATTGCAAAGAGAAGCGTGTTGGATCCTTCGCCCTTGACTTCAGATGTATCCTCTTCTTCGACTTTGTTTGGATCTTCTGTAATCACACAAACAACTTGTCCTCGAATACCAGTCGTGATTTCAGGATCCCATTCACATGGGTCGTTCAGGTCAGACATTCCATCGTTATCGGAGTCAGGACAACCAAAGCGATCTGTAACAGAGGTTCCAAATTCGTTTCGACATTGATCGGATTGGTAAGCTCCATTGGTGAAATTGTTTCCATATCCATCACCATCGTTGTCATCTTGCTGAGAGAATCGTAGCGGGAATGCGTCAGGAGAAATCCCTGTTGCGTTATCGCCTCGGCCATCACAATCAATATCGCTGGATTGGGTTGCGTCGTTCGGGAATGCATCACC
>JABIYX010000162.1 GCA_018666575.1 Methanobacteriota archaeon
CCAGTGAATGGACAAAACCTCGCATTCGGTAGTGCATGCCATGGAGCTGGAAGAGCGATGTCCCGAACAGTTGCTCGGAAAACAATCGATCCAGACGTACAAAAAAGCGCTCTTGATGAACAAGGGGTTATTGTCCATGCAGCAACTAAAAATATTCTTTCAGAAGAAGCTCCTGCAGCATACAAAAATGTCGATAATGTAATCGAGAATACATATGCCGCAAATCTTGCTCGACCTGTTATTCGTCTCGAGCCTTTAGCCGTGATTAAAGGATAATTACATGCACATATTAGCCATTGGTTGACCAGAAGTTGGCGCAGCACCTGAATGTACGCCGTCTGGTTCTTCAACAATGACCGACAAAAGTGTGTTCACAAGTTCCTTGAGATCATCAACTTGTAGTTGTAAATCCTTCACTCGTTCTCGCATATCGGCCTTCTTTTCAGTAGATTCGTTCATTCCCATCCCATCCGAAGAAGTTGCCTTCTTCATCCTAAAGTCGTTCAAGAAGCCTCTTAATGTTTAGGGGGAGTCTGACCGTTAGAATCGTGTTTTTCGAGTGGAGCCACCGGCGAGAATTGAACTCGCGACCTCCTCATTACCAATGAGGTGCTATACCGCTAAGCCACGGTGGCGTAAACCGACCCACCAACAATGCCGATATAATCGCTTCGCGTAAGTGAAGAGATGGCGCCGAGAGAGAGATTTGAACTCCCGAGGGACAGGCCCACGCGATTTCCAGTCGCGCGCACTACCAGGCTATGCGATCTCGGCTCGCAGACCGAGCCAACCACCATCACCGTTTAACGCTCACCCTCCAAAAACGAAGAGGGCAACAAACTCAAAGGGGAACCTGTTGGGAGGTGCATGGGCGGTGATGAAAACGAGGTCTTAGACCCAGATCACAAGGCCTTACCATTCCGACTATCCGATATCGAAATAAAGCCACAGTTCTTCGATTTTCATCCAATGATTCTCACCGTTCGAAAAGAATTACTCTTTCAATGGAAATTGATTAGGCACGAATGGAATAAGCAACACTTAATTGCAATCCTAGCAGGAGTAATTGCCATCTTTTTGGGTACATTCAATGGGGAAATACTCAACGGAGGCGATGCTCAAATATCTGGTTTAGAAGGATTACAACAATCTGGTGCAACATCCTATTTTCAGATGATATTGTCCATTGTATGCTGGGGATGGTTCCTATACCAATTACTTCGTCTGTTCCCAATCATGAGAACACATAGCGTGACATTGATGTTGATTTGGGGTGGATTGGGCTTATCTCAGATTCTATTCCATGTCGATAACAAACAATTCCCAATCTCTTTTGACTTATCCCAAATGATGGGAGGATTACTCGTAACCTTGGTCTGTATCTTTTTCTTATATTTCTTCATCAAAGCAGTTACTGAAACGAGAGATCTCCACGTTGAAACAAATCATTTGCATGAAGATGTCCGTATGATGGAAGCTGAAATGGCTGAGCATTCCCTAAAAGCATGGACGACGATTTGCTTTGCATGGTGTGCAGTGGCAATTGTAAGTTCATGGAGTGGAGCACATTTTGTAGCAGAAAGAATGGCAGATCAGACGCTTCTTTTGGCGCTATATGTGATATTATCCATTCTCTGCATTCCACTCCTTATGTGGACAATATGGTTCCCTCAACGTATGCTAGGTATCGAAGCGCTTGTACGAACGAAGGCAGCTGTTTCAGCGGAGGAAGAACTCCGAAGTAAGGAACTAACAGCAGAAGTTGCTCCAGATGAAGAGGCTTGGTGATTTAATTGAAGCAATTTAGAAAGGATTTCCCTGCACTAATGCTTGATGAACCGGTGGCATATCTAGACAACGCCTGCGTGACTCTAAAACCACAATCTGTGATCGATTCCATTCAAGATTACTACATCAATACCCCTGGTTGCGGTGGTCGTTCAGTTCACCGCTATGGGACTCATGTTTCCAAAATAATTTCACAATCACGGAAGAAATTATCAGACTTTTTTTCATCCCCTTCAGTAAATGAGATGGTCTTTACACGGAATGCGACTCACAGCCTAAACCAAATTGCGAAAGGCCTTGAATGGAATAAAGGAGATGTGGTCCTGACCACTGACCGAGAACATAATTCCAACTTGGTACCGTGGCTTCAACTTGAACAAGAACAAGGTATAGATCACAGAATTGTTCGATCAAATCAAGATAATACGTTTAGTTTAGAATCTTTTGAGAAAGCATGCGCTGATGCTGGATCTAAACTCAAAATGGTGTCAATGAGTCACGTAGGAAATCTAGATGGTGTTGAAATACCCGTCAAAGAAATAACAAAAATTGCAAAGGACTACGGTGCTCTTGTATCAATAGACGGAGCTCAATCCGCACCACACATGAGTGTTAATGTTCAAGATTTGGGTATCGACTTCTATTCATTTTCAATTCATAAAATGCTTGGACCATCTGGAATGGGTGGATTGTGGGGCAGAACCGAATTGCTTGAAAATATGCGAACAATTCAATCAGGCGGTCAAACAGTAAAATCCTCTACATACGAATCATTAGAATGGGCCAAACCTCCTTCAAAATTTGAGGGTGGATTGGGACACTTCGCAGGAATGATGGCGACAGGTGCAGCCATTGACTATCTCACGAAATTAGATATGGACCAAGTCCACAACCACGAGCAATCCTTGAATAAAATTATGTCAGATGGAGTAAAAGATTTGCCAGGAGTGTCTATTATTGGTCCCGAAGATGCTTCAAAGCGTGGGGGAATTTGTTCATTGTTGCTCGATAATAAATTTCCATCACATGACATCGCTTTACTTCTTGATGAAGTCTCAGGTGTAATGGTACGTTCAGGACAACATTGTGTCCATTCATGGTTTAATGATAGAGGATACAATGGCTCATTAAGGGCCTCTGCTTACTTCTACAACACGGAAGAAGATGTTCGCAGGTTTGTTGACACGTTTTCCGAAGCAGTACATGCGTTCAGTTGAGGAAGGCCCATGGATGAAAACATTCCAGAAATCCACCAAGAGTCTGTCTTGAATCCTCAATTGGAAAAGGACTTGGTGATTGTCCGAAAAATTGTAACCATAGCTTCTGGAATAATGCTTATCCTCGTCGCAGGATTCCTCTACAGCGTATTGGTGGGAGATGCGTTGAGTTTTATCAAACCTAGAGATGCCCTAATTGAATCTGAAGATGCTTACCAAGACCTCATTAAAATGCCATCTGGCCTTACTGGCGAAGGTGTTCGAGTATGCATTGTAGACACGGGCATTGAACTGGATCACCCAGACCTAAAGGGATTTGAATTGAAAGGTTGGACTGATGTAGTTCAAGGGAAAACAAATCCGTACGATGACAACGGGCATGGCACGAATATGGCTGGAATCCTTATCGCAGATGGATGGCTTGATGGAATAGCACCCAATGTTGATCTCTATGTTGCAAAGGTAATGCAAGAAAATGGCTCAGGATATGAGGAGGATGTAGCTGCTGGTATTGATTGGTGCATAAATATGAACACAAATATCATCTCATTATCTCTTGGAGGAGCACCTGACTTTCTTCCACTCTTTAACACTGGGGGGAGAACCATCGAAGATGCTGTAGCGGATGCAACGACTCGTGGTATCTTTGTTGTTGCTGCTGCAGGGAATGACGGAGGCGAAGAGGATGATGGTGACGTAGCATCTCCTGGTGGAGAACGTCGTGTGATTTGCGTTGGAGGAGTGACTGAATCAGGAGGTCCGTGGGCCAAATCTTCTGTTGGAAACAACGGAGGGAGTTTATTCCCGTTCCAATTACCTCGTAATGATCCCGATAAGAAACCTGAAGTTGTTGCGCCTGCAAAGGAAGTACCCGTTCTCAACAACAAAGGGACGTGGTCATCATCAAGTGGAACAAGCGCAGCAACTGTTTTCGTCACTGGAGCAATCGCATTACTACTGGAACAAAACCCAGAACTCGCAAGTAACGGAACATCAAGCGATGTATCCACAATCGATCAAGTCAAAGATTGGTTAATGCAAACTGTTACTCCACAGGACGGACAGACAGGACACGATGACAAGTATGGATATGGACTCATAGACATACAAGCCTTACTCAATATTGCCAATGAGTCCTGATTATCGTTTGAAGAAGGCGACAAGCGTCCCTTCAAACAGTGGAACGAATGCGAGGTGATGTGTTTCGTGGGATGATTCAATGAGTTTTATCCAATCGTTGAATCCATCGACCTTAGCTTGTTCATTTTCGTCGAGATCATCGTAATCACCAGTTGGTGTTGGAGGCTCGACTGCAAACAGAACTCCGTTTTGGGAGAGAAGAGGTAATGAGTCACTAATGGTTGAAGCGATGTTTTCTGGTTGATCGTCGACAATGATTGCGTCGTAGGCTAGGTCTAGACGTTTCTCACCAGTACCAACTCCGGATTTCATTGTCATCGACCATGCTTTTGCTTCAGCCAAGAGAGTCGAAAATTCACCCACTAAGATATTGGACCAAGATGCGGCTTCATATCTTGACTGCAATCGGAAAAGAATGACGCCGAACTTGGCTCCTTGTTCGACTAGATCATACTTTTTGGGTTGTTGAGTGGTAAACAGATCATACAACCATGCCGAACGATGACCAATGCTGGCACCAATTTCTAAGACGGACGAAGGTGATAAGCGCCCAATTGCATCTCTCAGTCGCCGGATAACAGAAATGGACCATGTATGAAGCCCCATATGTTCCAACTGTGTTGCGATATTTGCAGCAATTTCAGGTTCATCTCTTGATCTCTGATCATCTGCTAAGAGAAGTGCAGGAAGAACGTCATCCCTCTTGATTTCGCTCATTGTCTATTCCTATCCTCAATTTGTTTTGAAGTCTGTGTTGTCGTCAGATGCGGTGCCTTCAAAGGTGTCATGCATCGAGGGTTGCATGAGACCGATGGAAGACTATGACGATGAGGAAGACTTTTTCGAAGAAGAAGAAGTTCTCGAGAATGCAGTACTTTGTCCAACATGTGACGATGTTACAGGTCATGAGATCCTTCGTGAAAGAGAGATGGGGCGAGGTAAAGATTTCCTCTTAAGATGCAATGAATGTACGTCAGTAAATGAATTACAATTCCGCCCACCTCCATTGAGAAGAGTTCCGTTCATGCTAACAGATGGGCCTGATTCCTACATGGCTACAATCGACCTTGATTCAGACGAATGGCTCGACCTCGGAGATGTCTTTGAACACGATGACATGGCATGGAGGATCACTCGTTTAGAATCCAAAGAAGGAACCTCTGAAGCAATGGAAGCGACAAAAATCATTCGTGCCGTTGCTCTTCGACAAGATTTGTTACGTGTTAAGATTACAAAAACCCGCGGAGAATTCTCTACACCAGATGTTCTTATCGTTGATCAAGGAACCACATTCAAAGCGAGTACTCTCATAGAGATCGGACCTCAGACATGGAGAATACGAGCGATTCACACTGGGGAAGGAAGAACACTTCGAGGGACCGTTGACGCCTCTAAAATCAAGAGAATGTATCTCCACGAACCACCTCGTCCTGAGCGCTTCGCACCAAAAACACCTCGAGAGAGACGACAAGCATGGAAAGAAGGAAAACTTGGATTCAATCCAAACCCGATTCTACCGAAAGAAATTATCAAAAAAAGGGTCAAGTCTTTCACCAACCGCAGAGATAAGAAGCGTCGAAGAAAGTAATCAAGGTCGATTTGACCAAGGCATCAAGAATGCTTTAGCAACTTGAAGACCAATTGTTGGGTTCTCTTGTAATCTGCGAATACTGTATTCGTACCACATCTCCCCATAAGGAATGTAGACTCTTGTCCTGTGACCTTGCTTCGCTAGTTTTCTACGTAATGGACCGCATACCCCCAGCAGCATTTGGAACTCGTAACCTGGACCCTTTCCTTTTCGTTCTCCTCCTGCATTTGACCTGGGGTCTGGTTTCCCAGGACCCATCTCAAGTTCTTCGAGGGTCTTTAGAGAAAAATCCACAACTGGTTGATCATGCGATGCTATGCCGACATATGCACCTTTGGCAAGAGCTTCTTTGATGGCCTCATTTGTGGCTTTTCTGATATCACTACGAGAGGAGTATGAAATATCCTCTGGTTCAAGATAAATTCCTTTACAGATTCTGTAATCCGCCATTGGACCAAGTGCAACTTCAACCTCTTCAACATCATTCAACGTACGATGAAGGCGACCTTGTAGTACGGTTCCGACATTCGTCAATCCTAATTCATGAAGTTTTAGAACAGCTTGTATGGTATCAGTAGTAACCCTGTGATCCTCCATATCTAATCGAACAAACATATCATGAACTGCAGCTTCTCTAACGAGGGATTCAATGTTCTCAAATCCTTTCTTTTCATCAATCAGTAATCCAAACGCGGTCGGTTTAATGGAGAGGTTAGCGTCAATGTCATTCTCAACAATAGCAGACATCACACGCATGTATTCTTCCAAGAAAAAATTAGCTTCATCCATCGTTGAGATTTCTTCACCAAGTACATCAACTGTAAAGCAAGCGTTCTCTGATTCAAGACGTTGCATCACTCGGACAGCATCATCAAGAGTGGAACCTGCAACATACCTTCGTGAAACCCATCGTACGAACCATTTGGGCATGCGAAGTGTCATTGCTACAATCAATTTCGAGAGCATGTGTATTTCCCCCTTTGTTATTGGTCCTGCTGACGCCCTTTGACCA
>JABIYX010000037.1 GCA_018666575.1 Methanobacteriota archaeon
AGTGATGCAATGACGAGTCCGAGAAGTGCAATGGTGCGTCGCTGCATCACATTTCACCTCCATTGTAGTTGTCTGCGGAACTTGAGTCGCTCTTTTTAACTCCAGAATCGAATGAACAATCCTGGCCTGCACGAGCTACCACCATTACTTCTCCAGTCATGACGGAGTGCTGTAGCCCACAGTATTCTGCACAGCGGATAGGGAATGTTCCAGCATCATCTGGCATGAAACCAAGCGTAGTTCCACTCTCCAAACCTGGTACGAAATCTTCCTTCATACCCCATTCTGGGACCCAGAATGCGTGTTGTACACCAACATTTCTGGTGTCAGATGGGTCGACAGGTAACGAATGCATATTTGCAATAATGACTTCATCACACGGGATGATCATTGGATTTGAAGGTGTAATCAATTTGTGATTGACAGGGATGTGTTCCCATGTGTGGAGGAGAAGTCCATCAACGTCGTAGACTTTGACGTGATTGTGTTGGAATGTGTTGTACATGGCTGTTGGCATACCGGCTAAAGTCGAACCGTTGAAGAAAAGCTCACTCTCAATTGAACCCATTTTAACTTCAACCGAAGCGGCAGCCGTATTCCCATCAGCAGAGACTTGCATTGAACCAGCGCTCCATTCGACGTTGATTCCAGTGTCTGTGTCTTCCCATGTCAGGCTTTCTTCATAAACGAATTCGAAATACCACTGGTAAGCATTGACTGTGATAGGGAAGGTTTCTTCATCGGTGTCGTCATAATTCCAGACTGCAGAGTTTGAGCCAAGTGCCATGACCGTGAGCCAGACGACTAGGATGGTAGGGAGGATGTAAAACGCCAACTCAAGTTTTGTATTGTGACGGTCCACGGGGAACGCGCCAACTTCGATATGATCGAGTTTAGTTGTATCAGGTTCAACACCGTCGCGATACCTCAATATTGCTGTAAACAGCCAACCGAATGTGAATATGGCGACGAGAATCGACCAAAACATGAATTTGTCATAAAGTACGTAGAAAACGGTATCTTCCGCTGGCATGGCTACACCCTGTTTAATGGGGCGAGAGGGCCTACTTTAAGCGTTGGCGTAAAGCAAGCACCAGAATGAAATTCTTCTCTCCTGTTTTCTTTCATATTAACGTATGTTCTTCACCTCTGAGTCAATGCGTTTGTTGAAAAACCCAACCCAATTACATCACTTCAGACCAGTATGCATTTGGTGAGGGGATGGCGATGAATAATTCACCAAATACCACTGAACGTTTCGAGAAGGCAGGAAAGGCTCTCGGGGCGGCCCGTCAACGAAACCGGGACGAAGGTTTCGCCATCATTATCGAAGGACCTCGCGACAAAATTGCATTGAAACGTCTTGGGTTTACCGGGCCACTTGAAGTCGTAAATCGTGGCTGGGGTATGGACCGTTTTGTTGCGTATCTGTACGAAACATACGGAACGCGAACAGATGATCGCCAAGCTACGATGACGTTGCTTATGGATTGGGACAGAACTGGTGGAAGATTGCAAGCAAATTTACGCCGTCGCTTGGAATCTTTTGATGTTCAAATCGATGAAGAATTACGGCGTGTTCTCATGAAGACACTGAAGCCAGAAACCCGTGTAGTTGAGAGTCTTGGCGGCCTTGCCGGAGCACTCATGCCGCACATGGGCGTTGACAACCCTCTTTCATTGGATTCATAGAATTCAAGGTCGAAGTTCAAATACTCTGCAATGGATACGACCTAACATGGGGCTTCTGAAGAATTATCGGTGGCTCAAGGCCCGCCCTCTCAAGGCATATCCTAAGCCAGATTTTGCTAAACTTGCTGGCACCAAATCTGAACTCGACCTTCTCGAGTATGTTCGTAAACTCAACGGTGTTGTCAATGTGTTCCATTCCGCTCGAATCAATCAAATCATCAAAGGAAGAAGCCGTAGAGAAGCAGATATCATCGTTCTCATGAACGACAGAATCGTCTTTATCGAAGTTAAGAACTACAGCGGTGACATCACAATGCAAGAGCATATCCTCCACCAAAACGGCCAGTCAAGAGGCTGGACATTTGCAAAACTGGAAGAAGCAGTCGGGCGGTTTCGAGAGATTTCAAGAGAAGTCGGCATCGTTCTTGAGAACGATGTCATCGAAACAGTCCTTGCTTGTGTAGGAAATGGTGTCGTCAAAGAATCCGTTCAACCTAAAGCAATAACAGGCTCGTTCGTGGCGGACTCAAAGAATGCAGTGAAAGAGATCCTTTCCCAACCGCGTGAACACTTTGATGAATTTGACCAAGAGACAATCAAAGCTCTCGATACTCTTCTTTCGATGTTTGGAACATGGGACAGCATTCAATTTCCAAATGAAGCAAGGCACGATGGCGACCTTACGACTCCTCGAGCCATCCGCGAATGGAGGAAGAAATATCGAGAATTACGCGTTATCAATGCACGCGGATGGTGGTCAACCCTGTTCAAAGGTCCTCTATTCACTGGAGAACTTATTCCACGTCAAGGCGACAGAATCGAGGTTATCGATTTGGATTATGAGGAAGTAGTCGGCCTTTTCAATCCGCATGAAATGAAGGATGAAGAGCATCCTTACGAAGGTCTTGCCTCCATCACGTTTGGATATACTGAACTTCAGGATTGGTCAAAAGTTCAACTGATTACGAAGCCGAAAGCCAAAGCCAGTGAAGCAAACGAGGCCGCTGAAACATCAGCGCCACAGGAAGGAGATATCATCCGCCAAGCAAGAGTCATCGATCATCTCACCGGAGAAAATGAAGGCATTGTCTTCCGCTTGAATAAGAAGATTACAGGTGTCTATTGGCGCAATAAAATGACAGAAATTGAATGGGCACTGAAAGATACTACCATGGCTGTCAACTCTGCTCATGACGTTGAAATCACATCAAGCAAATACGTCAAGAACAAAAAACGTTGGCAAATACAAGTGAAGACCATTGAATAAACGGTCTTAGACAACAGGCGGAATCACTCGACCATCTTCTTTGACAGTATTGAGTACAACTTGGGTAAAGGAACGCTGCACGCCTTTGAGTGTGAATACGGTCTTGGTTAAATCATCCAGATCCTTTCTGCTCTGAACGCGGGCAAGAACCATTGAATCGTAATCTCCTGTTACGTCATAGACTGCAAAGACTCGAGGGTCTGCTGCAATGTTTTGTTGAACATTGATCATCGAACCTTTCTCGATACGCAATCCTGTGATGACCGTCATGGTCCAACCGATGCTTTCGGGTTCCAGCAAGACCGTATAACCCTTGATGACACCAAGTTCTTCCAGTCTACGTAGTCGATTGGTAATGGTGCCTTGTGCTACCCCAATTCGTTGGGCAAGGCCTCGTTGACTGATGCGTGCATCTTCAAGCAGAACGGCAAGAAGTCGTCGGTCGGTATCATCAAGTTGCATAGATGGCCGTTATCAGGCTTCATCTTCAACGCTTCGTTCCTCGTCTTTGCGACCAGGTAAGCGAATGTTTTGTGTCCATCCACCAAGGCCTTCAACGTCCATTTTCAATTGAATAAGGAGGCCTTGTGGATGCCATTTCTTGAGACGTACCTCGAATGTTAATGCTTGACCAGGCTCTATTTTTGCTCGTTTAGCGCCTCCTCGCATGCTCCAAGGAGCAATCGCTTCACAGCCTTCAGTCGTAATCAATTTCTTCTTTGCAAGAATCTCTACGAGGACAACAGGGTCTTTCGAATCCTTCCACAATGCTCGAATCTCAGGCAATCCTTGTTCTTGATTGAGAGAGCCTCGGATCACTGAACCGATGATAAAGGCAGCAACAATGATCATTGCAAGAGGTGGCAAGTGGTCGAGAACAGTCAGATCTTCAGTGGAGGTAGGAACTGTTGTTTCGTACATAGAAATAACACCGGGCTGGCCCGTAGTGTTGTCTTCAGCTCCGAGAACGATAAAGACAACACGCCATCCATATGCATCTTCTGACAACTCGACGCCTGCGGCAAAGAGATGTTCGTATGAGACTTCAACATCAACAGCAGATGTTTTGTTGGCTGAAGTAAAAAAGCCAGCATCGGAGGTCATATCCCGAACCAGATGAGGAACTTCACGGCCATGTTGGTCCGTTGCATCAGTTTCAATGAAAAGAATCTGCATCAAGGCATCATCTCGAAGTTCAACCTGTGGGCTAAAGGATAGGTTTGCAACAAAGTAGTATTGGTCTTCATAATCTGAACGAACCGACAATGTTCCCGTTAAGTCAACCAGATGTTGACGCGTATCTTCTCCATTTCCGTTGATTAGAGAGTCTGTTTCATTGAGTTCGATACCATTGGTTCCTGCACGTAGATTTGCATCATCATCGGGCCAATCTGATCCTGTTGTTTCGCTGTGTCTC
>JABIYX010000098.1 GCA_018666575.1 Methanobacteriota archaeon
CATTCAGCGAGGGACAGTTATCGATCGCCTTCATCGTCATCAAGAATACAGACCTCCGTGGCTGTGGTCATTGGTCGAACTCATCCAGAAAAGCCATCATATTGTTCATCCAAATGGTGGAATGAACGGCGATGAAGATCAGATTTCGCGTCTTATTATTCACCCAACTGCTGGCGGTAAAATACGAGGTTCTCACAACTGTGGCGCTTGCGATCCTGAGGTTGTAGCAGCAATCGAAAGGTATGCTGTTTCAGGCTCTCTGGATGAGTTTACAGGTATTGATTGTGAGTGCAAATCACTATGGCGCAAGGAATTAGAAAACGACCGCACAATCCCGGTTCCATTAGGTACTTCTCGGCAAAGAAGAGGGTCCATTATCGAAATGCTCCGCTCATCTTGAAACACCAAATATACCGCCTTGTTCGATGTATGGTATAGTGAATGTTTATCACCACGTTTCAAGTCGCAAACATGTCCATCTCGGATTCATTTAGGTGATGCAATGTCGAATAGTACAGAACTCCCCGATGCAGTCATAGGAACTGCGGAACCATCGTCCAGTCGAATTATGTTGGTTTTGCTCACTGTAATGGCCATTGGAATGTTCGGCCTTTTCAGCACAATCTTTGGATGGGACAACATTCCGGTCATCGGGGACATCGTTCCATTAATGGCAAATCTTGGTGGGTCAGGAATCTGGTATTACCTTCTTGGATTCATCATTGGAATTGGAGCAATTGTCTCCACATTAGCGGGAGAGGTAATCTCAAAGTAGGTGGTTTGAATGGAAGCAGTATTTATCGCATTATTTTTCTTCTTTACCGTTGTTGGGTTTTCAACATTTTATCTCCAGAAAGGAATTGGCACAATGGCCGATCCAATGCGCCAATTTGGATTATTCCTTCTCAATAAGGCACCAGCAGGTGTCGTTGACCTTTTCAATGATGAAAAGGGCAGCGGGGCCAAGACTTGGATGAATCTTGGAATGATTTGGCTGACTCTTGCAGGTATCGGGACGTTCCTTTCTCTCTGGCATGATTACGATGGAAGTGCTCTCGACTCCCTTGCAAGCATCGGATGGGCATACGATGATGGAAGTGCTCTCGACACCTTTGTCAATGCAACATTGGTTACAGGCCTTTTCTCTATTCTTCTCGGCGGCGGCCTTGTCGCTGTTGCACGAAGTGGTGCAGGTAAACTTGCCAGTGAATCTAATGCAAGCCTAACAGCTCTGCTCTTCAGTGTACTCACAGCAACAGCCCTTCTCCTTCCAACGCTTCTCGGTCTTTTGACAGAACTTAGCACAGAGAACGAGACACTTCTCCAAGATTTGTTCATGCATTCACTGCGTGCATTCATCGTCATTGCAGTTATGATCAACGTCTTACTTACAGTTGCTCAACGTAAGGGCGAGACAATTCAAGCAAGCAACTGGTTTGTATTCATGGCTCTTGCATCTTTCATCTTCGGGTCTCAATTCCGCTTCTTTGGCGAGTTGACTGACACCACACAAGTCGTCTGGCTTGGTGAAAGAATGACTCAATCATGGGTTATGATTTCTCTCTTCTTTGCAGTCGCATACCATTTGGTTCCGCGTGCAGCAAGCCGCCCAATCTGGTCTGACTCGATGACAAAGGCAAGCATGCTCCTTCTCTTCATCACGCTACCACCGTTCATGATGACTTCAGCAGATGCGGGCACATTACTCGAAAATCTCGGCGCTATCCTAATGACGCTGGCTCTTCTTCCTATCTTTGCAGGTTCGGTCAACATCATCATGACAGCAGCAGGAAACGCCACTGGAATCGTCGCTCGACCAGGGGCAATGGCAGCAACACTTGCAATGATTGCGTTCCCAATATTTGCTATCGGAGGCTACTTCACATCTCTGGATGTTTTCATTGGTTTGGGAACACTCAACGATATGGCCACAACCGTTGATATTGGATTCCTTTGGACAGTAGGCGGCCTCATGGCAGTTGCCTGTATCAGCGAATCATATCCACTCGCTGCAAACCGACAGTTGTCTTCTTCTTCCTCAGCATCTCTAACCACACTCTTAGTTGCCTTTGGTGGCATCACCTCAACAGTGGCTAAGATCATGGGAGACTTCACAGAAAAGGCACTTCTGGATTCTGGCAGTGAAGATGTGGTAATGACCGACGGTGGATTCAGCCTTACTGCAGCAGTGTTGTTCTATGTTACTTCGATTGGAATCATTCTCCTCTTCATGAACCTCATCAAAACCTCAGTCGGTGGAATGAAGACCGACACGACTGCACCAACAACCTCTGATATTGCCCGTTATTCTCTTCAAACAGGTGAATCCTCAATCCGTAAACTCTTGCAGCGAGGCGTTGGTGTTGACACCGTTCTTGTAGTCGGAGACGATGTTGAAGACGAAGGAGGAGTCGAAATTATCGAAGTATCCTCAACACTTCATAACGATGAGGTTACAGAATTCCCAGTCGTTAAAACCGAACTAGAGATGCTCTCTGATTACTTGGAAAAGAAAGGGATGACAATTTTTGAGTTCTTCAATTCCATTGACTTGGATGATTCAGGTGCAATCGATGGATATGAACTCCAACAGGCTCTTCTTAATTCAAAGATTGCAGACCTCCCTCCATGGGATGTAATGAAGCTCATGGAAATGATTGATCTCGATGGTGATGGTCGAATCAACCTCCCTGAATTAGACATTGCAATTGCCCGTGTTCGACCAAACCCATTCTCTGAAGAAGAGTGATTCTAGGCGGGTTCTCCGTGCGAATTGGACTGGTCGGAAAACCGAACGTAGGGAAGTCAACCTTCTTTGCAGCATCTACGCTTATCTCTGTTGATATTGCGAATTATCCGTTCTGTACAATAGATCCTAACGTGGGAATTTCGTTTATTCCGAGTCGACTCCCATGCCCATGCGGTGAACTCCGTGCACGCTTAGAAGAGGATGGAAGAGCCGAATTATCCTCTGATCGGGGTGGAAGTATCTGTACTCCGCGAACAGGATCGTGCGAATCTCATCAAAGATATGTCCCCTGTATGCTTGTTGATGTTGCAGGACTTGTCCCAGGTGCAAGCGAGGGAAGAGGGAGAGGAAACGCCTTCCTTTCAGACCTTGCAGAATGCCATGCACTGATTCAAGTCATCGATGTTGCAGGTACAACCGATGCAGAAGGGAATCCGATAGGTGCCGGAAAATCAAAAGAAGAGGCAATAGAACAAGCTCTCGCAGAAGTTTCTTTCCTAACAAACGAATTAGATGCTTGGATTCTTAGCCTTCTCAAAGACGGTTGGGTACGGGGTGCTCGAAAAATACAAGCTGAAGGAGTGAAAGGCTTCATTCAATTCCTTCACGACCGCCTTTCAGGATTAGGAGCAACGCAGAGTATCTGCCAACGCTCGTTTGACTCTTTCTTTTCGCAACATGGGGACATGACCTCGCCATGGGATTGGTCTGATGATATTCTTGGTATTCTAGCATCCTCCGTTCGTGTTCATCTGTTTCCTCTTTTCATTGCAGGAAACAAAGCTGACCTCGCTCCAGCAGGTGTCCTCGAGCACTTATCAGAAGTCATACCTCAGTTCATACCATGTTCAGCGGAGACTGAGTTTGCACTACGTAAGGCATCTGAAGCAGGTTTTATTGACTATACGTCGGGAGAATCATCGTTCTTTATTCCTGATGCTAGTCTCCTCAATGAGGCTCAAACAAAGGGCCTAGGGCTGCTTCAACAGAGATTAACATCTATGGGCGATACTGGGCTTAACAGATTACTCGATAAGGTTCTGTTCGATGAACTCGATCGAATCGTCGTTTACCCCGTTCAAGATGAATCGCATTGGACCGATGGGGATGGTAACGTACTGCCAGACGCCCTAGTTGTTGAATCGAATATACAGGCCAAAGAAGTCGCATACAAAGTTCACAGCGATCTTGGTGATGGTTTCATCAAAGGTGTTGATGGACGTACTCGAAGAATCGTTGGAGCAGAACATGAACTATCTGATGGAGACGTTCTGCGCATTCATTCAAAATCTTGAATCAATGGCCTTTCGGACGCTCATAATCAGGAGTCAATCTTGTAAGCGTACTTGTGTACCTTGCTCCGCTTGTAATGAAGAGTACAAGTGATGCAAGCGTGAGTAATGTGAGCATGATCAACATGTACATGCCCCATGGGCTGATACTGCGAACAGTTGTGATGTAAAGTCCCCAGAGTACTGTGAGGTATAGGAAAGGCCGGTATCGGCGGGAGACAGTACTCAATCGTGCAGATTTCAACGTATCATCATAGAGGTTAGGGGCATTATCCTTACTGACCATTCCGTGTTCAACTCCACATCGAGTGCAGACTTGCGAATTTGGTCCATTTCCATGGATGAAGAACTCACGAGGATAGGTTCCAGAACATAGGCGACAGGTTGGCATCTCTCTCCCTCAGGTCACTCCACCGACTGCCGTCATTTCAACCATGCGCTTGATAATTTAGAAAAGCATCAAGGATAAGTGTTCCAGATTGACTTCCAACAGACTCAGGGTGAAATTGAACTCCGAAAACTGGATGTGTTTTACTTCGTATTGCTAAAACAAGAGATTTGGTTGCGTCAGTTGCGTCGATAATAACGGATGAATCATCTCGATTATCTGAAGAAAGAAGGGTCAAAGAATTGTATCTCGTCATATTGATTTCAGACAGATTCGAAAATAGTCCTTCTCCGTTATGTTGACATTCAACTGGAGTTCCGTGTACTGGACCAGATGGACTGTGGATCAATGGCCAACCTGCGGCAATGCCAATCGCTTGATGGCCGAGACATATTCCCAGTGTTGGTGGCAATTCACCAGCAAGAGCCATCGTTGCAAACTCCATTGTCAATGGGCTGTCTTGAGGCCAACCAGGGCCTGGACCAAGAATAATGTGTGATGGATTGAGTTCCTGCATGATTTCTTTTGCAGAAGGAGTAGAACTGCTTCTTCCATTCAAGATGTTAACATCATATCCAAGACCACAAATCATGTGAGCAATATTGAATGTGAAAGAATCAAGGTTATCGATAAGCAATACCGAATTCTGTTTGAATTCCTCAGTAAAAATAGCGTTTAACACTGGAGTTGACTTCAAATCGCCTTCGATCGGAAGGGAATGAACTGAGAGGTCCCCGCGAGGGATTGAGAGACGATCATCATCCATCCAGCCACATGATCTCAATAAGGCATTAGCTTTCCATTTTGCTTCCGCCACTTCTGATTTTGGATTTGATTCAATTGTAATTCCTCCACCAGCTGTCACTCTCGCATTCCATCCACTTTGATCCTTTCTCAATTCCGCAGTTCGAATCATAATGTTCCAAGAAGAGATGTTCGTCTTAGTTTCAAACCATCCCAACGAACCTGTCCAAAATGAACGTGGTTGTTTTTCTAATTCATCGATTGCAGCACAAACGACCGTTCGTGGGCAACCTGTAATCGATCCACCCGGAAATACAGCCTGAAATGCATCAAACGCATCAAGACCATCCTTCAATTGCCCTTGTACGCGAGTTACGAGGTGCTGAACTTCAGCATAGGTTTCAACATCAAATCGTTCAATCCATATTTGATTTGGCTTCGCAATTGTTCCTACATCATTGCGCATGAGATCAACAAGCATTCTATGTTCAGCCCGTTCTTTTCGATCCGAAATCATATCTTCTCTCAAGAGAAGTTCTTCTGCAAGTGATGCGCCTCTTGGTCGAGTCCCTTTGATAGGAGCAGTCCTGATGACATCCCCTTTAGTCGAAAGTAGAGATTCCGGGGAAGCGCATATGAGTGCTAAATCTTCGTCTTTAACATGAACAAATCCAGAGAACGGAGCAGGATTTGATGAAACGGAATGGCACAGTACGTCCCATGGCTCAGATGCAATAGGGCCTTCCCAGGTTCTGCCATAGTTGAGTTGATACAACTGCCCGTCTTTGATTGCGGAATGAATTGTTTCTACAATTCGTTCGTGTTCTTCATCAGAGCAGTTTGAAATTGGAGAATCTGAAGATGTCACAGAGGGAACGATCTCAATCATATCATGATTTGAAAGAGTTGAATTTGCAAGTTTGCTCCATTGATCATCCGTTGAATATGGCATCAATACATCTGTTTTCTTACAATGGACGATGCATTTGTCAACTCTCCATAAAATGGAAAGAAGTTCTTGCTCCTTGGGCGGGTATTGTAATCCAATTGGTTGAGTCCATTGAACAAGATCATACGAGAAGGCCCCTGTCCAAAATGGGCCAGTAATAGGAATTGAAGAGAGATGCTGATCGAACACAACTTGTTCTTCGGGACAAAAATGACGGAGAATATCGGATATTGCCATTGCGCTAAATGTTTCTTTTGCTTCCCATGTTTGGCCATCCCATTGTTGGAATTCAGCGGTTATCTGTTCTGATTCTGTTAAACGGATTTCACCACTCAATGGTGAGTGAGGGGTCATTGGAGGAGTGGTTTCCCTCGAAGGTTGTCGAATAATTATTCGAGTTGTACTCGGTCCACAGAGAAGAGAAAATGTAGCAAGATGACTTTTTGGACCCGAAGAAAGCAACATCATTTCATCGGGCGAGCCAAATTCTGAGGCTTCTTTTCCAAGCAACCCATTAGACTGCAAGGCATTTCGAAATGAGAGAAGAGGTTCGATTTACTTCACCTCCGTCCATGCTAAAGTATCACTTTCGAGGCGGCTCAATGCCTCCCGACACAAATCCGTTAGACGTGTCGTCCCATCTCCGATTTCTTCACCATCGATTGATTCAATTGTTGAAGCACCAAGTCCACTTCCTAGAACAACACATTCGATACAACGCGCAACCATGCGTTCGTTGAGTATTCCCTTTTGAACGGGGAAACCAGCAGCTTTCAGGTCCGGTAAAATAGAATGCAGTGTAATTCCATCAACCGATTGGGATGAAGAACTGTACCAAATGGTCCCATCTTCATCAAGAAGGATTGGTGAACCACGATCGCCATCCACAATGGCGTAATCATGAACAAATAATGCAACATCTGCTCCTGATTGTTCAGCCTGCTGCTTTGCTTCATGGTATGCTTCCCAAGCAGCGTGTTTTGTCCCAGCGATTCTCTTTGGCCATATCTTTGCTGAAACAGTAATTGCATCGCAAGCCTCATTTCGCATCGTATGCCTTCTTTTGGAAAGACTCCACTTGCCTTCAGACGTATATTCAATTCGTATAAGCCCATCATGAACCTCTGATTCCATTAATGCAACTTGGCTCAGAACGTTCTCCTTCCAATCGCTTGGCAATTCGATTTTCAGTTTATCGGCATGTTCTTGGAAACGAATTGAGTGTTCTTTGAAAAGAAACAATCCCCGCTCCTTTGAATGCTGCAGGGTTGTAAACACAGCAGAACGTGGAGGCCGCTGCATGTTGCTCACATCACTACCTGTCGTTCCTATGACTTGAGCATCACGGTATCAAAGAAGATCGTCTAGGAATGACGTATCGATACCTGGGCTCGAAGTATTTTGCTTGTTTCCAATGTCCAAATCATTCAGAATACTGTTGTCAACAGGTGCACGAACTGGGTTCATGACTGGTCGTGGAGCAGAGTATTCTTGGCGATCGAGTGGCTGACTTTGAATTCGCTCAGCAGCTTGGAAGAGAGAACCTGTTTCAACCGGAGGTGGCGGTGGTACGCTTGCATCAGGAGGTGAATTCCAAGCATCATCATCTCCAAGTCCCCAAGTGGCAGTTTGGATTTCCCATTGCTTGTCTTTCTTCGACTTCCTTCCACGGCCACGCACGATAGCTACGAGTAGAATTAATGAGACAAAGACAAGGCCTGCAGCGAGAAGATTCGGTGTTGTCAGAAGTGATTGGAAATCAGTTCCCCCATCTGAATCATCAGTGTTTTCAACTCCATTTTCAACCGCATTAATCATCAGAGCATCTACAGATTGACGAACTTGATTATCATCAAATGTAGTCACTGAGACATACCATGCAGATTTATTGCTGAGGTCAGCAAAGATGCTTGAGGTTATGA
>JABIYX010000188.1 GCA_018666575.1 Methanobacteriota archaeon
CCGCTTTGGATCTAATGGGTGAGTTGATTGAAAGCCAGAACAGCATCGTCATCCGTGACTCTATGATTTTGTGTGCCTTTGCGAAAGGGGCAACCCCTGATTCTGTGATGCTTGATGCATGGAATGCGATTACAGGTGATTTTGCAACATGGAGTGACTTGATGCAAAGAGCATCGAATCAATGGAATCTTGCCCGCACTTGGAATGTTGAGCACTGGAATCGAATCGGTGTAACTCCACGCGATGCAGATCTCCTTTCCTGGCGACTTCGTAACGAGCCAATACCCTCGGGCATTGCAACTGGAATGGTTTCTTTTGTTGATGAAGATGATGAAAAGGCATGTTTGAAAGAATACTACTTGTTAAGAGGGTGGAGTTCAAACGGAGTTCCATAGAGGGCTCTTGATGAATGCTTTGACGAAGACATTGCTAGGAGTATTTATTCTCCTTTCTCCATGGTTCTTGGTCCAAGTATGGATTCTTGCAGCAGCTCCAGACGAAGCCATAGAAGAAATGCCTGTTTGTTCTGCTTCAAGTTCAAATTGTGCTCATCTCGGTGGTGGAGAATATTACAGAATGGATGTTACAACAGTCGTATTTGAAGGACAGTCTCTTGAAGAGACAAAATCACGGGCACTGGAATATATTGATGAACAAGACGGTGATATTCTTTTTGAATTAGAAACAGATGACGAATATTATGTTCATTTTGTCGAACATACTCCGTTTTGGTTATTTCCTGATGATGTTGTTGTGTCAATCACAGCGGACGGAGACAATTCTTCGAAGATAGAACTTCATTCTGAATCCAGATTAGGCTTAGGTGATTTGGGGGTTAATCCCGAACGCCTTGAACTGCTTTACGATGCATTGGCGTCTGACTGAATGATATCATCCCATCCGTACGGATAACCACTCTCATCAATGAGGATAACATTGACGCCTAGGCCAGACTTATGAAACGCAATCAATTGAATATCGTGGATTGAATGCCCCGTTGGAGCAACGCCCAAGACGGGTAATTGTTTTCGACTAAACCAAGATGATTTTGCCTTAGGAGCATGTTCATTCCCTAAACTTCTGATGGTTCCATCCACATCATCAAACCAAGGTAGAGGCCCTTCTGGAGAGAACCGAAGACCAAGGATCATGTCAACACCTGTTGTATCCTGAGCTGCATCTGTATCGGCTCCACTTGGTATTGCTGGAGCATTCGGATGCGTGTGCAACCAATGTGTAAATCGACCTGCTCTTGAACCGCGTTGTCCTGAAAATAAATCATCAGTCCATTCTTCCGGTAAATGATGGACTGAATATGAATCTCCTCGGTTAACAACGTGTGCTTCCTTGATGACATAACCTTGTCCTCCAAAGAGATTTGAAACATGTTCATAACCCTCAAACGCATTCTGAACCTCTTCGATGTGTTTACGGTCTGAGTTAACATCCAGCCCTACGAGGATTTCATCGGGTAATGCTTGCAGAGCCCATATCACAAGGTCTCGAAATAATGGGCCAGTCAAGTGAAGTTGTGCTGCATAGGAATGCCTCATAGTGTAGGATTCTGCGTTGTACGAACGCATAGCCTCCACCAACCACGTTTCGACCACGTACATCCGAAGCATCGGTGATTCATCAATGAACTGCAAAAAAGCACAATCTTTGAAAGCCCCTCGACATAAGCAAGTGTCATGGCCAAGAAGAAACGAGGGGGATTCGGAAGATTTCTTGGCGCTCTTACAGGTACTCCTTATGAGCGTCTTCTCAAACAAGTCGAGAAACTCTCAAGTGAGCATGATGGCGATGATAAGAAACTCGCTCGTGCTCTCAATAAATTGGTCGATGTTGTTGGTACTGCATACGAAGATGAAGAAATCGATGAGGATGAGCACGACTTAGTAGTCGAAGCCATTGAAGAAGCCGATCCAAAAGGGCGTTCATTCCCCAAATTCGCAGAAGAGGACTCATTCTATGCGGGTGATGCACCGGATTCTCCAGATCTTAATCTCGGGAAAAGAAAGAACCTAGATGATTTAATGTCCTCTTCTGGCAAAGAATTCACAGGCAGCTTTGGCCGAGATGAATTCGAAGATTTCAAGGCTCGAATGACCGATGATTTTTATGCGGACTCAGATGAAGCCATCGAAGCAGGCGACCACCAAGCCGAAATCAGAACCGAAAATCGTGTCTTTACTGATGAGGAGGATGAACTCCAAAACGTCAA
>JABIYX010000049.1 GCA_018666575.1 Methanobacteriota archaeon
ATAACGTCGCCGCCGTCTGTTAAGAGTATACCGCATTACACAGCGATGAAAACACCTTATTCCGGACGTTTTGAATCACTCGGATTCATCAGAATCTGGCTGTTCAAGTGGATGAGCCTTATCGAGCTCGATAATCTCCTTGCGTGCTTGTAAAAATCTGATACCAAAGGTGTACATCCCGCCGAGCCCTGAAATGAAGACAACTGCCGTGAGCGGGCTGAGTTCGAGGTGGTCAAATACGCCAGGCATTGCAGAATAATCTTGTACATCAAGAAGCCAGAATATTCCTGTAATCGCAAGTGCAGAAATGGTTAGAATTGTTCGATCCGCTCGTGAAAATCCTTTGTAATTACGGCCTCCACTGACCGCTTGTGCCTGTGTGCCCATGTAGGACCCCAAGATTGTAAACCAAGCTGCGGCCCAACCTATTGCGGGATCATCAACCCAAGCAGGGCTTGATGCAATAGCAATAACCCACATTGCATCGAGAAGTCGATCAAGGGTGTGGTCAAGGTAATCTCCCCATCGAGAAACTTGACCTGTTTGACGAGCAAGTTGTCCGTCAAGGCCGTCAAGAATCATTGAGAATCCAATTAACAGAGCAGACCCCATGAGCATTAATGCACCAGTATCAGACTTTGGGGCGAAAAGAACGAGTAGGCTTGCAGCAATACCAACAGGTAGAGCAAGCCATGTGAGGAATGCAGGATTTGTACTCCCCAAGGACATTACAAGGGGTGAAGCCATCGCTTCCCATCGCTTTCTCAACTGCTCTAGAGCCATAGGTACCAGATGGTCCGGTGCATCGAAAGGTCATATGCTTTCGGACACATTATCACTCGATAACCAGTCTATTGCAAGTGGTATTGATTCTTGAACGGTCTTTTGACCATCATAGTCGGAGATAAACAATTCAATTGATTCAAGACCATGAAGAGAATTGGTCATATCGAGTTCAAGTATTGGTAAATTAGGGGAGTTTTCAACTAACTCAGACCAAATACCTGCGATCATCTCCCACTCGATATTTTGTTGAATCTTTTTTGCACCGTAAGCCTCTCTTTGCTGGAGTCTTGTGTTCAATTCACTCGGATGACATCGAAGAAGAAGAACAGCATCAACCTTGCAATGGTGTGAAAGATGACCTTCAATGATTGCAATCTTATCTGCTTTATATTCCCAATTGGCAAGAAGGTTTGTTGTGACAACAATCTCTCCGTCGAGATATTCTATGCAGCCTAATTCTGTTGCAATTTGCTCAACTGTGTATCGATCATACCGTTCTGACGGAAATTGGTTTGACAAGGTTGTTTTCCCAGTACCAGGTGAACCTGTAATAGCAATAATCGGCATCCGTATGACCTTCTCCTGATTCAACCAAAGCACGTCAAGAATTAAACATGAGGTTCCGAATCGACACTCATGGCCGCCATTGAGGAACATGAGTCAATGGCGACTGCGATTGTTTTGATTTCTACAAAACCAGGGTTCGAGAACAGTATTTGTGAAACACTTACTGGGATGCCCGAGGTGGTTGAATCAATGGTTTTGTTTGGAGAGTATGATGCATATTGCAAGATAGTGATGCCTGATTTCAGCACCTTGTCCACCTTCATTCTTCGTAATATTCGAACCATAGATGGCGTAATCAGTACGACGACATTGACCGCAGCAACCAATCAGCAGTGAGGATTCAACATGTTTGGAATGTCGGACCCTAACCAAACACTTTCGCAAATGATTCGCTACTTTGAAGAACAGCGTTACGAAATGGTCGAAGTCATGTCCAGTGAATTCACAGGTATGCTTCTCTCTCAGAAATCTCGAGATGCTGCGTCACAAACCCTCCTTGTCAAGGGCCTTCGAATTTTAACCGAGGTTTTATCTGAAAGGAAGAAGCACAAACTTGCGATAAAAGCGGCCTCTGTTCTTCAAAGGGAACGTAAAAAATTAGAGAAAATATTACTCCAATCAGCACCTCAGTTATTGGAAAAGCTAACGCCCATGGAAGAAGATTTGAGGCGCGTGGGGGATGTATTTGCGGCCTGCGGGAAAACTCGTAAAGCAGTCAAGTTCTATTCACGGGCACATAAAATTCAACAAGGGAATATTCTGGCTATGCTCTCAATTTGCAAGTGTGAAGGTGCGTCAACAAAACAATGTAAATCACTCGCGAAAGATGCAGAGATTGCAGGACCTGTTATTCTAGAAAACGGGCAGTATTGGCTCAAACCTGAAGGAAATATCCCTGCTCAGATTGATCCTGTTCTTGCTGTAATGGAATCGTGTTCCCATGAACACCAAAAGTGCGCAGAACAATCCCAGAGAATTCGACAGGAATGTTCAGACATTTCCGAAGGGATCACTGCTGCAAATGCACGATTACAGAGTGCTATGGACACATTACAGCCAAAGCACGACTATTACCAATATTCATGAGTGGTAGCGAGGGATGGATTTGAACCATCGATCTCCGGGTTATGAGCCCGACGGGATATCCAGACTACCCCACCTCGCTGCTTTGACGGCCACAGTCCTTCCCTTTCAATCCACCGATAATCAAAAAGTCACCCATTCGGCATTGAATTCTTCAATGAGAAGGTGTAAGCATCATCATGAGCGGGGCATGGAAGGCGCTAGGGTTTTCTCTACTCATGGTCCTCTCATCACTTTCAGGGTGCCTAGGCTCTGAAGAGAAAGAAGAAGAGAATGCTATCGACTTAGTAGTGCATTACGATTCTACAAGTGGTACAATCCAGCAGTCTTTTATCGGCGGATCTCAAATCTCGCTATCTGGAGTGACGTTGAATTTTGATTTCGCTCGCACCACATCCGATTTTGATCTTGCAACGTTTTCAATCGAGCCAGGCGATGGCAGAAGCCCGATAACAGTCAATGCAGGAGAGACTGCAAACATCGATGTTGAATACGAACTGCATGGCTTATTCTCTGTTATCCTAAGTGCAACGGATGTTGAAGACAACTCCGAGAACATGACACTTATTGTGCGCATTGATAAGCACATGGAATGGACTGAACAAAATAGTGCTGAACCAGATGTTATGCCAATCAACACCGAGCCTGATAACGAGGGCCCAGTCCCGAAGACGCTGCAAATCCTGTCCACTATTGAAAATCCTGAAAACTTCCAAGGTCTCGCTGGCAGTCCAGTCACAATCACGTGGGAATTAACGGATCCTAATGAAGTGAGCAAGGGTATCAAAAGTGAGCAAATTGCAGATGGACAGGATGCTGTTTGGGATTTTAGTCTCGCATACCCAGAGCGAGGAATACACGATTTATCTGTCACACTCGAACAGGGTGCAGACGAAAGAGTAAACGTAAACCATGTCATCGACATACTCTATGAAGAAAATGAAAGTGAAATAAATCCGTTCCCTACTGGAAATGAAAATTCAGATACTGAAAGTGAATGAAAAGTGAAATCTTGGACACTGCTACGGTTCGGTGCGAAATCTTCAGGTTTCTCATCAGGCTCCTCTCAAATCTTCTTTGATATACCCTCAGCCATTGGTTTCGGGTAGTGATACAATGAGTACAACAAGCAAGAAGAAAAAGACAACAAGTAAGAAGGATGAAAGTCTGGTTGCAGAAGAGGACATTCTAATGGCAGCCGTTGATGATGAAGCCCCTGAGGTTTCAATTGAAGACTTACCAGGTGTAGGTCCAGCAACCGCTGAAAAACTTAGAGAAGCGGGATTCGATGAATTACTCGCTCTTGCTGTCATGTCACCAGGTGACCTAGCAGACCAAGCTGAACTCGGCGAGGCTGTAGCTGGCAAGATCATTAATGCTGCAAAGAAGATGGCGAACATCGGAGGATTCGTTTCTGGCGTTGCGCTCCTTGACCGACGTCGAGAAGTACAGAAACTCTCGTCCAAGGTTCAATCAATTGATGATTTACTTGGCGGTGGATTCGAAACCCAAGCGCTTGTTGAAGTGTACGGAGCATTCGGTTCTGGAAAAACACAAATCGGCCATCAACTCGCAGTCAACTGCACAATGTCAGTTGAAGACGGTGGATTCGATGGTGACGTTTTCTACATCGATACTGAAGATACATTCCGTCCTGAACGTATTACACAAATGGCTCGAGGACATGGCCTAGACCCTGATGCTGTTCTAAAAAGGATTCACGTAGCAAGAGCATACAACCCTGCTCACCAGATGCTTTTAGCAGAAGAAATTAAGCGCATGAGCAAAGGATTGAACGTGAAAATGATTATTGTCGATTCACTCACAAGTCACTTCCGAGCTGAATACATTGGCCGTGGAATGCTTGCAAACAGGCAACAAAAATTGAATCGTCACCTCAAAGATCTCAAGCAACTTGCTGACGTGAACAATGCTCTTGTCCTCGTGACAAATCAAGTACACTCCAAGCCAGATGCAATGTGGGGTGACCCAACCAAGCCTATTGGTGGCCACGTTCTAGCTCACGCTTCAACCTTCAGACTTTACTTGAGAAAGGCAAAGGGCGGACGCAGGATTGCTCGACTGGTCGACTCTCCTAACCTCCCAGATGGAGAATGTGTTTACCAAGTCACACAAGAAGGACTCCGCGACTGAAACAAGGTCATGAAATCCACTCCTCCTTGCATTAGCGAGGGAATACATTCAAGTTACCAACAATGAAGATGTATCTCATGCGCCACTTGATCGAACGTGTGTTAGAACTCTCCGAAGAAGAAGTCGTTCCACAGTTAACCCCTCAGCCAGCGGGTCAAGGGACAGATGAAGAACTCAGAACTCTTCTTGAATCCTTGCAACCAAGAATCCGTGTCTATGGTGTCGGGGGAGCTGGTTGTAATGCTGTTGGCCGTCTCGAATCAGAAGGACTATTTGAGAACTCATTTGTGACTGGGTATGCAATTAATACTGATGCACAAGCACTGCTCATGTCCCCATTGGACAATAAAATTCTCATCGGCAGAACTGCCCGAGGACGAGGCGCTGGCGGAGATCCAACAAAAGGAGAGGCTGCAGCATTGGAATCTGAGATGTCTCTTCGAACAATTACTACAGATACGCAACTTGCAATTATAGCCGCGGGTATGGGCGGTGGATCTGGAACAGGAGCCGCAGGACATATCGCACGATTGGCAAAGCAGCAAGGTGCAATGACAATTGCAGTTGTTACCTATCCATTCAACTCAGAAGGGGCAACACGTCGTGAAAATGCTGAATGGGGCCTAGAAAGACTTCGAGAACATTGCGATACGATTCTTGTCATCCCCAATGAAAAATTATTGGAAATTGAAGGTGTCAAAGATTTACCTCTTGCGAGTGCATTCAGAGTCGGAGATGAACTATTGGTTCGTTCTATTATTGGCGTTACCGAGTTACTGACTCGTGATGGGATGGTCAATCTTGACTTTGAAGATTTGAAATCTGTTATCAATTCTGGCTCTGGTGTTGCTATGATTGGATTGGGTGCTGGATCTGGACCTGGAAGAGCAGAAGAAGCGACTCTAGAAGCACTTCACTCCCCACTACTTGACCTTGATTTCAGTGATGCCAGGGGTGCACTAATCAACGTGGTTGGAGGCAATAATCTCACCCTTGGAGAGGCTGAGCGCTGCGCTCAAATTATTACAGAACGTATCTCACCACATGCCAAGATCATCTGGGGAACCGCAATCGATGAAACTCTTGATGATGAAATCCGTGTCATGCTCGTGTTAACTGGTGTGAAGAGTGAACAGATACATGGTTCCTCTGAAAGACGTCAACTCAAAGCCCTACGCAGCAGTACGATTGAGTTCGTAAACTGATCAATCTTTGATGATGATGATTGCTACTGCCAATAGTCCAACTAATGCAATGCCCCCTACTGCGTAATCGAGCGCATCAAGGGAATCCTCTGTTGAAGAAGGTTCGAGTTCACCCGTGTAACTCGTCCCAGGAATACGGATTATCGTACCATTCCATGCATCACCACTACTCTGACCGTTTCCGTTAACTGCATTACCGTTGATTGTAATATCTGTATGCGTGCTGTTGTCGGATGGGCTAAGGTAGGTAAAATTCCACGACCGAACTTTGTTTCCAGAAGTTGTATGCGTCCATCCCTGCTCGAGTTTTTGGACATGGCCAAGTTCCTCATTGAATTGAATATCTCCACTTGAAACTTCTATTCTAAATCCACCTGCTTCCTTCCCAGAGGAAATACTTACTTCCGCTGACCGTACTTCAAGTGAAAAGTTGTACGATGTATTCGATTCAAATGCAGTGGGCAGACCTACAATGATCAGTTCGGTTGAGGTATCCTTTGAGCCATGACAAATGCATCCGTCGCCAGCAATCTGCCCAATTCCTTGTGGGGCGGAGCTAGCCCAAGGGGCGAAGAGAACCAAAACGAGAAGTAATGGAAGTTTCTTCACCCAATGTCCCTCATATTGCCCACTCATCGCCTTGTTTTGAACCTTTCATGCTGGCCCAATTCAAACAACAGTTCAAAAGGGAATGGTGTAAAATCAACAAATGATAACATGGATTTCAACTCAGACTCAATCACGCCAGACTTCGATGCAGATGACATCAATATCTTCGAAGAACTCTCTTCAAGCAACTCTTTTTCACAACAACCCCAAATGAATCCACTCGAACGGATTTTACTTGAGGAAGAGGAAGTCAACGAATCAATCACCTTCGATTCAGACGTTATAGCCGATCTTTTGCAAGTTCTAGCACACCATGCAATCGTAAAGCACTCAGATGACCCTGCTAATGTACTTCCAGACGTTGCCAAGGACGTTGACATCAATTCAGCACGAGTTACCTCTCAAGAGGATGAGTTTAGATTATCCCTCCTCGTAGAACTCCAAGACGAGCAAAAAATTCGCCCCTGCGTTAGAGTTCGACAAGAAAACGGCTCGTTGAATATCGTCGAGGAAGAAGAGAAGGTCCCAAAGCAATGGCTTCCACTCTACAAAATGCTCCATCAAGCACTCAGTAGTGCAATCGACTCACTGAAAGCGACCGCACAAATCGCTTGATCAATGAAGTTTGAGTTCCCAAGTAATGTCGACCTTATCGTTGATTGTATTGGAAACTGAGCAATACTTTTCGTGAGATTTCTCAATTGTTCTCCTCACGAGCTTTTCTGGAACGTCACCTTCAACATTGTATACGAAGTGCATTTTTGTGAAGGAACGAGGCTGTTCTTCTCGTCTCTCGGAATCCATATCAATCCAAACGTTACCAAATTCACGGTTCTTCAAACCCGTAACAACGTCGACAATAGAGCATGCTGCAACCATTTGAAGAAGAATCTGAACCGGATTTGGCCCGTCTTCCCAATCCACATCAATGGCTTGTTTGTGTTGGTTTTCGCACCTTAATTTGGTGCCTCCGGCACAATATACGCTTCCTCTCATAGAAACTATCGCGTCGGTTGGTTCTTGAAGTGGTTATTGGTGGGACGTTATGAGAACTATGAGCGGAACACCTATTGTCATGAAAGATGGGAAACTACACATCCCTGACCACCCGATTATTCACTATATCGAAGGAGATGGAATCGGAGTTGACATTACACCAGTCATGAAGGCTGTCGTCGACGCTTCAATCAGTAAAGCATACAACGGAACAAAAGCCATTGCTTGGAACGAAGTTCTTGCGGGAGAAAAAGCGTTCAATGCAACAGGAGAATGGTTGCCAGAAGCAACTCTGGACGCTATGCGAACAGGCTTGGTCTCAATCAAAGGACCTCTCACAACACCTGTTGGCGGTGGAATTCGTTCCCTCAATGTTGCTCTGCGACAGAAGCTCGATTTGTTCGCTTGTGTACGACCGGTTCGCTGGTATGACGGAACACCATCCCCTGTAAAATCACCTGGTGATGTGGACATGATCATCTTCCGAGAAAACAGTGAAGACGTCTACGCAGGGATCGAATGGGAAGCCGGTTCAGAAGGAGTAAAGAAACTCATTGATTTCCTAACAAATGAGATGGGTGTCGATAAAATTCGATTCC
>JABIYX010000001.1 GCA_018666575.1 Methanobacteriota archaeon
CGGTATGTGTGACAAATCTGTTGTACGCATGGTTGTAGAAGAAGCAGGTGGACGCATCCAGGATTTACTTGAAATCGGCGTGCAATTCGAGAAAACCACACAAGGAGAATTCCAATTAGCCCAAGAAGGAGGTCATTCATCTCGTCGCATCCTGCACGCTAAAGATGCTACTGGGAGAGAAATCGAGCGTGCCCTAAACGATGCAGCACAACGTCATCCGAACATATTTATGAAGGCAAATACACTCGCCATTGATCTTATTCAGAAGGAACATAAGTTTCCCGAAAAGGGTGTCTGTGGAGTTTGGGCCTTGAATCAAGAATCGGGAACCGTGGAGACAATATCAGGGGATGCTGTACTGCTTGCAACAGGTGGTGCAGGCCAATTATGGGACAAGACAACCAACCCTTCGGTGGCAACTGGAGATGGTGTTGCGATGGCCTATAGAACAGGTGCATGCATTGAAAACATGGCATATGTGCAGTTCCATCCAACAGCATTGATGGTTGAAGGTGAACGCCCATTTTTGATTACAGAAGCCCTTAGAGGCGAAGGCGCAGTTCTTCTTGATCATGAAGGATATTCGAAGTGGTGTAAGAACAAACAACGAGACCCTGCGGAACTTTCTTTTACCCTCAGAGCATCAAAACAAGGCTCTATGGCAACCAGAGATATTGTTGCAAGAGCAATCGATCAAAGGCTTACTGAGACTGGAAAGTCTCATGTTTGGCTTGTCACTCAACATCTTGATAGTGAAAAATTGAAGCATAGATTCCCAACGATAGCAGAACGTTTGCAAACCTATGGGCTGAACCTTGGAATGGATCCATTACCCGTCGGTCCAGCAGCCCACTACATGGTTGGTGGAATGAAAGTAGATAACCACGGAAGAGCATTACTTGCCTCAGACATGGAAACAATACCCGGATTATTCGCCATTGGTGAAGTGGCTTGCACCGGCATGCATGGAGCAAACAGGTTAGCCTCAAACAGTCTATTGGAAGCAGTCGTATTTGCTCATCAGACTTCAGAGTATCTTATCAAGAACCCTCCTAAATCCAACGACAAAAAACTTCCAGAATGGCGATCAGATGGTCTCGACACCCTGTCAGAACATGGACCAATTGCTCACGACAGGACATCATTGAATCAAACGATGCGATTTGAAGTCGGAGTATCGAGGAAATTTTCACGGCTTCAACGAGCAATACGCCGACTGAGCCTCTTGGACCAGGAGATTGATGCGATTTGGAAAACAAGCATTCCAACTCGCGAAATCGTAGAACTTCGCAATATGATTCTTGTTGGACGACTTGTAGCGGAAGATGCAAACGAACGAACCGAAAACAGGGGACTTCACTACAACAAAGATCTCATCGCAACTGACGAATGAGTGAAGTCATAAGTTGGTTTAAGGGAGTTGCAACACCTAAGCGCTCACCTCTTCTACAGATTTCAGCATTGAGGATTTCAATCTCAGTAGCCCTTCCTGCACGAACATCTTGTAACGTGGAACAATAATTTGAACCAGTTTGAACCAAAACTTCTCGTAAACGATCGACAAGATGTTCATCGTTTGCTAGTTGTATTCCTTCCATTCTCGCAATCTTCACTCCTTCAAGCATAAGAGCTACAACTGAATCGAATATAACCGGTTCTAGGAGAGCGGAATTCTCCTTGCCGATTACAGCAGCAACAGGATTGATTGCTATGTTTAGAAGCATTTTGTTCCATAATGCAGCCCTCCCATCATCAACCCAGAGAGGATTGAGCCCTGATTTGTTCAACATAGATAGAAGTGGTTTAAAATCTTCATAAGAGTAAGGGTGAACGAATGAACCAAGAACAAGTTTTCCTTTTCCAGCCCATTCAACATGGCCAGGTTTTCGCCTATAGGCACCATGAGTTGTTGTTGCAGCGAGAACGCGATTTGCCCCGAGTGCATGAACCATCTTTTCTTCAAAACCCATTCCATTTGAAAGTGAGAATGCAATGCCATCTGTTTTCAGTAAATGCCCACCAACTTCAAGAAATTCAATATCAGTGGATGATTTTCCTGTAAAGATAGCAACATCACATGAGGAGTGAACTGTTGAAGGTAAAGGGTGTTCTGAAGGAATTACGTCCCATCGATCTCCATCGATCTGACCCTCTTTTACTCCTGATAGAGTCAATCCATTCACCAATAGTTCAGCCGCATGAAGCCCTCTTCCATAGAGAAGAAGATTACAATCAGTAGAGGCGAGGCATCCTGCTACAAGGGAACCAATAGAACCAGCTCCAATGATTGCAATTCGCATACTAATCCTCCAAATAGCCACCGAAATGGAGCATCATTGCCCCATCTTGATGAATCAGTTGAACTGTTGAAATTCCACTATTTGGTAAAGGTACATCGATCTGCGTCCACCCATGAGGTAACACATCAGGTAAGGACGAAGTATCCCACAGAGCATCTCCGTTTGTCTCATGGCGAAGAAGAACTGAGTCATTGTTACTGTTGTAGAGGGAAAAGACAACACTGTCACCGTTAATCTCCAATGGAGCATCCCAAAGTCTCATGAGGTGATCATCCATTTTCAGTATAATATCTGGCCCTTCTTGAATCAAGAACCTTGTTTCCTCCAAAGATTCAAGGTTGCAATGATAATAGTACTCACTTGGGAACTTGACATGAAGGGTCTCATTTTCCCCGATGGACGGTACTTTTTGGCTGGGCCAGATGCTCAAATCCCATACCCAGTCGGTTGTATTTGAATGACGGGGCGTGCTTAGAAATTCGTTTCCAGTACAAGAGGTACTATTTTCTCTGTAGAGCAAACCTGAGTCGTTTGAAAACGGAGCACCCCATCCAAATTCATCATCAATCAACCATCCTACTTCAGAAGCAGAGACAACATGAGGCCATGTCTCATCGAAACCAACAAAGAACTGGTTACCATCAAATTCAACAACACTCAAATCAGAGGAGAGTGAATGTGTTAATGCATCATCGTTGCTCTCTAAGCATATTAATTCTGATTGCCAATCTACGTCTGTTTCCAAACCTGCTTCACCTTCAAACCAGAGATATGATGCCCACTGAGCATCGAGATTAGGCAGTGATGCAGATGTCGTGACGTCTTCAAGAAGGTGTACTGGAAGACAAGTGAGAACACCTGATTCAGTTCGAAGATAGCTCCATTCAGAGCCGACTGAGGCATTCATATTTGGATAAAGTGTGAACGATTCTACAAATTCTTCGTCACCTAAGGTAAGTTTTAGATCATACAACAGATATGTCGGCTTCATAGAGGAATTGACATGGCTGAAATCGATTGTTATCGAAACCGAATCATCTGAATCAAGAATCCCTTCGCAATTCATAGATTCGCATGATAAATCAGAAGTCCAATTAGAACTCGATAATATGGAGATTGTTATTTTGTAAGGTAATGCTTGCATAGAGGGATTGGAGACGATTATGCTCTGCGTAGAGTTCCAAAAATCACCTGCCAATTCAGCATACCCTGCATCTTCAATTGTATATTCTAAGTCAGAATCCCATCGCTCTACTGGCTCGAGCGGAAATTCAGGAGGAATTGCAAAGAGAAGAGCAACAAACAGAATGATTCCAAGACTACGGTGAGATTCTTCATCAAGAGGTACATCACCATCGAGAATGACTGGGATTCTGGGATCACCGCCAATAAACAACAACAACGGAAGGACTACTGCAAGAATCGGAATCCAAATCGTGAATCCTTCAAACGCATTGAAGATGAAGAAAGCAGCAGTAATGAGAATCATGAACATGAGGATTTGGGTGCTTGAACTTCGCGCTTCATGAATACCCATTCGAGATACAAGTAATCGACCACCTGGGAACGTAGGAATCGGAAGAAGAAGAAGCCATCCAACCAATGTCAAATATGCTGCTGAAAAGAGGAACGGATGGCTCCAATCGAGGTGTATGTCAAAGTATTGATCAAAACCTGAACCGAAGAGTTCGATCACGAACGGAGCGTTGAGCCTCATCGGCTCACTTGTTAGCGCAAACGGATCAGAAGAGAGGAAGAGTCCTGCTGACCAGAAGATGAATCCACTGAGTAGCATAACCAAAGGGACACTAATTGAGGAGTAGGCTAATGACTTACGATTCGGCCATGGTCGAGCATCCATCCTTGGTAACGTTGGAATGAAGAAAATTCCGAATGGCCATATGAAATAGGATGCAGACAGGCCTGAGAAGAGCCAAAGGAGGATGGAGGGGTCCGGTATTGGTAAAATGTGACCGCTACGCACACCGTATTGCGCTGATATCTTTGATTGCACAAAGGAAGCGATTCCCAGAGTAAACAAAATTGGCAATACATATCCAATCATTGCATCAAGATAAATCGACTCGATGAACCAACCACCCTCTGGCCTTCCAGAATCCATCCATCGAATACCAGAAAAAAGTACGGTAATAATAGAAGCAACCCACATATACACATGGATCCTTTTTCCAGGAAACTGTCCGTGAGGGAGTGGTAATGCTGTGAGTTGATTGAGATCACCACGTCGCAGGCGTGCCATCCAACCAAGTTTCTCCAGATAACTGTTTAATTCAATAAGTCGTTTGTCAAGATGTTCTGCTTCGACATCCCATGTTGGCCAAAGACCACCAAGATGAGATTTTACAGTCATATACCGACCGATAATACTCGCCAATAAATCGCGCTGAGTCCACGTATTTTTATGCGCAGAAAGGGGAATCAAATCAGCATCATTAGATTCGGACATACGACAAAACTCCCCCCTTATGGAATAGGCTGGTCATAACTCCCCCATCAATCATGCCCTTTGGACAGGCAAATCGAAGAATCACTTATTCTTGAATCGCTTTAAGCGGAACGTTTCTTCACGTTCCATTTCTTCAAGTCTGAGTTGAATGAATACCTTTGCTTCCTCAAGTTCTGGAATAACCTTGAACTCGAGAGCATTGACACGGCGCTTTGTAGCTTCAATCTCTTCGAGAAGTCGCTTTAGAGTTGCTTCCATTTCTGCAGCAGTAACAATCTTCTCAATCAATTCACTGAATGTATCACTCGCTTCGTCGATGTACGGAGAAGAACCAATGAAACCAACACCTCGTTCTGCAAATGTTGACTTGAGGTTTGTACCGCTGACGGAAGGAACGACAACACCCATGATGTTTCTTCGTTCAACTTCAACCTCTGGATGAGCGCTGTTGGCAATTGCTGCTGCGCGTACTGCAAGACCGCCTTCAATTGCGTTAGCAAGATCAATGCGTTGTTTTGCAAGTCGGTATGCTTCAGTAATCTCCTTCTTTGCTTCAATCATAACCGAAAGAAGTTGACGGAATTCGTGGAAGAGACCATCACGCTTCATTTTCAGAAGTTTGTAACCGTTTTTGGTCTGCTTGATGCGACCCTTGAGTTTAATCAACTCGCTTCGGGTTGGTTTGATGTCAAGCGCCATTTGTTCACCTCAGTATTCAGGAGCGGTTCTCTGGATGGTACTTGTCAATCCAATCTTGGTCTAGACGTACAAGGTACTTGGTGTCAATTTCGGACATGAGTTCCCAGCAAAGATCGAGAGTTTCTTCGATTGAACGGTCTTCATCACGAGACTGGCGTAGGAAACGGTCTTCGAAGACACCGGAGAAGTCAAGCAGTTGCTTGTCACGCTCATTGAGTGCATCTTCACCAACAATTGCTACTAGACCACGAAGCTCGCGACCTTGTGCGTATGCAGCGTACATCTGGTCAGAGACAGACTTGTGATCTTCACGGGTTGTCTTTGCACCGATACAGGATCCCATCAAACGAGAAAGAGATGGAAGAACATTGATCGGCGGATAGATACCTTGTTGATGTAATTCACGAGAGATAACAATCTGTCCTTCAGTAATATATCCAGACAAATCAGGAATTGGGTGTGTAATATCGTCACCAGGCATGGTAAGAATTGGGAATTGAGTAATCGATCCCTTCTTGCCCTTTACGATACCTGCACGCTCGTAAAGCATTGCAAGGTCAGTGTACATGTAACCAGGGTAACCACGTCGTCCAGGAACTTCTTCACGTGCTGCACCAATTTGACGAAGTGCATCACAGTAGTTTGTCATGTCAGTGTAGATAACAAGTACGTGGTAATCGTGCTCGAATGCAAGATATTCTGCAGCGGTCAAAGCAAGACGTGGCGTGATGATTCTCTCAACAGCAGGGTCGTCAGCAAGGTTGACGAACAATACTGCATTCTCAAGAGCACCTGTTCGCTCTAGGTCAGAACGGAAGAAATTGTATTCTTCTGCAGTGATTCCCATAGCACAGAATACAACAATAAATTGTTCATCACTGCCAGGGAGTTTTGCTTGACGAGCAATCTGTAGCGCAATATCGTTGTGTGGAAGACCAGAAGCCGAGAAAATTGGCAACTTTTGTCCACGAACGAGGGTTGTACAGCAGTCGATAGCTGAAATTCCAGTTTGAATGAAATCGTGAGGGCTTTGTCGGCTGAATGGATTGATAGCAGCACCGATAATGTCGGCATTTTCTTCTGCAACAATATCTGGTCCACCGTCTCTTGGTCGTCCTGCACCGTCGAGAATTCGTCCTACGAGGTCAGTACTTACTGGGAGTTTGAAAACGTCTCCCATGAAAGTAACACCAGCAGTTCGGTCGATCTTAGCAGTACCTTCGAAAACTTGGACAATAACCAAATCGTCTGAGGTGTCAAGAACTTGTCCGTTCTTGATGCTTCCATCAGCCAGTCTTAGGCTGACGATTTCACCAAAAGCAACGGGTTCGGTCTTGTTCAAGAACACGAGCGGCCCTTTTACGTCTGTAATGGTTCGATATTCCTTTCCTGTCATAATTTCACGTCCTCAGTTTTCCTCCACGGTAGCAGCGATTTCATCGACCATGTTTTTCACCATGGATTCGATTGTATCGACGTAGCCCTTTTCGAATCGACCACGCATGAGCGCAGTACGAGCAGGTACGTTGACAACATCGTTGAGTTGTGCACCTGCTGCCATAGCATTCTTCGCAGCATCTTGGAAGCTAAGAATTGCCTTCGACATGGAGTATTGAAGGTTGATATCACAGAATGCATCAACTTCGTGGAAACCGTTCTGTTGCAAGAAGTATTCACGAATCATACGTGCAACTTCGAGTGTCAGTTGTTGATCGACAGGTAATGCGTCGGAACCAACCAGTTGAACAATTTCTTGAAGTTCGGATTCAACTTGTAACAAACCACTGATTTGTGTTCGTACTTCTGGGAAATCTTGAGCGATGTTGTCTCTGAACCATTGGTTCAAACTCTGAGGATACAAAGAGTACGAATTTAGCCAGTTAATTGCAGGGAAGTGACGTTGTCGTGCAAGACCTGCGTCCAATCCCCAGAAAACCTTGACAATTCGGAGAGTTCCTTGTGAAACAGGTTCTGAAATGTCACCACCAGGTGGACTTACAGCACCGATGACGGTAACTGATCCATCGTCACCATTCTTGGTTTCAACACGGCCAGCACGTTCGTAGAATTCCGCAATACGAGATGAAAGGTACGCAGGGTATCCTTCTTCACCAGGCATTTCTTCAAGACGGGATGAAATCTCACGCATTGCTTCAGCCCAACGAGATGTTGAGTCAGCCATGAGCGCAACGTCATATCCCATGTCACGGAAGTATTCCGCAATGGTGATTCCTGTGTATACAGATGCTTCACGTGCAGCAACAGGCATGTTGGAAGTGTTCGCAATCATGACCGTACGGTTCATCAGAGGTTTTCCTGTGTTAGGATCAATCAAGTGAGGGAACTCGTCCAATACTTCAGTCATCTCATTTCCACGCTCTCCGCATCCGATGTAGACAACGATCTGTGCGTCAGAGTATTTTGCAAGAGATTGTTGTGTAACGGTCTTACCAGATCCGAATGGACCTGGGATACCTGCTGCTCCACCCTTTGCAAGTGGGAACAGGAAGTCGAGAATACGCATACCTGTGACCAGAGGTGTGTCAGGAGCATACTTTTGGCGGTATGGACGAGGTGTTCGTACAGGCCACTTTTGCATCATCTGAATTTCTCCACCGTCTTCGAGAACGCAAACGGTTTCTGTTACATTGAAGTCTCCAGACTTGATGCTCTTAATGACGCCACTCATGGTTGGAGGTACCATAATCTTGTGAACGATGGTTTCAGTTTCTTGAACGTGTCCAATGACTTGTCCACCTTCAACTGCGGTGCCCTTCTCAACAACTGCCTCAAAGGTCCACTTCTTCTCGAGGTCAAATGCATCAGCATCAACACCACGAGTGATGAAAACGCCCATGACTTCTTCGAGAGTTGGAAGTGGTCGTTGGATTCCGTCGTAAATCTGGGTTAGCAGACCTGGTCCGAGGGATACGGACAAGGTTTCTCCAGTGTTGATAACTGGTTCACCTGGTCGCATACCCGATGTATCTTCGTATACTTGGATAACAGCTTTGTCACCGTGTAATTCGATAACTTCTCCCATCAATCCTTCGATGCCCACTCGGACAACGTCATACATTCCTGCGCTCATTCCCGTTGCGGTGACCACAGGTCCCGAAATTCGGTAGATTACTCCTTCATTACTCATGTTTATTTCCTCCTTTTTGGAATATCATTTCCACAGGTCGACTCCGATTGCTCTTCGAATGGTTTCTCTGAGCGTGTTGTCTTCTTCCGTACCGATACCAAGAACGGTCGGAGAGACAGAACCAGAAAGCTGCATGCGCAAACGATCTGGCAAGGAAGCAAGAACCGCGGAGTCAACCACGACGATTCCTACATCCTTTGAATTGAGAAGATTACGGAAGACCTTGATACGTTCTTCTTCATCTTCTGGATTGAATAGTGTTGAGATACCAGCAAGCTGGAATCCGAGGGTAAATTCTGGTGAACCGACTACTGCAATTTCCATCATCTCACCTCATAGTACGTGCGCCTCGAGTAACTCGGGCGGTAAACCTGCTAGGCGTCCACGGACAATCATTCGAAGGTCCGTAACTTCCTTTACTTTCATTGCAACATAGTGAACAATCGGCAATGCAGATACTGGATGGAGGTAGCTCATCCTCTGCATTTGTTGATGTTCTCGTGC
>JABIYX010000063.1 GCA_018666575.1 Methanobacteriota archaeon
CATCATGTTCCATGATACTGACAATTCAGGAACAATTTCTGTTGGCGACATGATTCACATTGGTGAAACTACAGGAGAATGGAATACTGTTCGTTTGTACTCCATCTCTGCTGATGCTTACAGTGACGAGAATCCAATATACAATACTCCAGGATTCACTGGACTTGTTGGAATGCTTGCACTCCTTGGAGCTGCATTCATTCGACGCAACGAGTGAAGCCACAAAGGCTTGAAGCAGTCCACCCTCAGGGTGGAACATGAGCGAAGTCCCCGAAGGTGTCAACCTTCCCGTATTTGCGAGGAAGACGCCACGTCCTACAGTGACCTTGACCCTAACCCGTGATGGTGTCGATGGCGTAGAAGTTCTCTTGGGACGTCGATCTGAAACAATGAGAGCATTCCCTGGCTACTGGGCATTTCCTGGTGGTGGTGTGTCTCGTTCAGACAAGGAAGCGACCCAGTTCATCTCGAACAATTCTGGGGCTCAAGATTCAGCGATTGTTGCTGTTGTCCGAGAGATGTCAGAGGAACTAGGTGTCGTCCCAACTGGAAATGCTTTGCAACCTGTTGATTCATCGCTAAGAGAACAAATTCTAACAGATAAGAAAGCGTTCTTAGCAGCAATATCCAATCATGAGATCATGACCGACACGTCCTGTTTGCGACACATTTCAAGTCGTACGACTCCACCGTTTGGTCCAGTTCAATTTGAGAATACCTTCTTCCATCTCCACATTGGTGACGATGACTTTACTCCATCTTTAGAACTTCAAACCGAGTTCACTGCGTTTGAATGGATGAAACCCATTGATATGATTCACCGTTGGTCTCAAAATGAAATCCGTGTTGCACCACCTGTAGTCACACTTTTGATGGAACTTGATCGTACCTTGAAACGGTTTGAAGATGATATGATACAAACGGCTGAGGACTTACAACGCCGGCAACCAGGACGTCGCTCGATTCTTTTTGCGCATGGTGTTGAAGTTGTTCCTGTGAAAACTGCAACACTTCCGCCTGCTGACCATACGAACGCATATCTTGTTGGAGATCCAGAAGGTGAATTCGTTCTGGTCGATCCTGCCTGTCACATGAGAGAAGGTATGGAAGAACTAGCAGAAGCTGTGGACAGGCACAAAGGAGAATTGGTCGCTCTGCTGTTCACCCACTCCCATGGAGATCATATCGGAGACATGGATTTGCTTCGAGAAGCTTTTGATGTCCCTATTTGGGGAAGCGAATACACATCCCAGACGGTTCGATGTGACCGAATTCTAAGCGATGGAGATCAACTTCAACTTGGAAAGCAAGAGTGGACTGTTCTGATCACTCCAGGCCATCATCCAGGCCACATTTGTCTCTCTTCACCAGCAGGTATTGTTGCTGGAGACATGGTTGCTGGAATTGGAACCATCTTGATCCCCCCTGGTACTGGCGACATGGATGTTTACATTGAGCAATTGGAACGTCTACGAGAGTTGAAGCCTCATCTCTTATTCCCAAGTCATGGTCCAGTTATACCATTACCTGAAAAAACACTTTCTTACTACATCAAACATCGAAAACAACGTCATCAGAGGGTACTCGAAGCCGTAGAATTTGGGCATAAGACCATTTCAGCCATTGCGACGATGGCGTATTCTGATTCACCAGATGCACATCCAGGTCTTGCTCAAGACCAAACCCTTGCGCATTTACTTTCACATGAACGAATGGGGCTTGTTGAGCAACAGTCGAATGGATGGAATCTTAGAGGAGTTGAATGAATGCCATATAGAGTTGTAATTACGAAGCCTGGATCTCCATCAGTCCTAGACATACAGAATATCGAGATTCCAGTCCCGAAGGCAGATGAAATCTGTATTCAGGTTCACTTTGCTGGGATTAACTTTGCAGATACACTCATGCGTATGGGCTTCTATCAACCAAGGCCACCCTTTCCATTCACTCCGGGATACGAAGTCAGTGGCGTTATACACACTCTAGGAAGCGATGTTAAAGAATTCGAGGTTGGGCAACGTGTTGTCGGTATGATGAGGACTGG
>JABIYX010000028.1 GCA_018666575.1 Methanobacteriota archaeon
CAACTCGAACGATACGAGCTCAAAACACAAAGCAATTGATGTTTAATGGCGCTGAAGGCTACAAGCCTGCACGGAATTGTACAGTTACACTGGTTTTTGGGAACCCTGTTCTCTCGAGCGGAAGACGACGTCTGCCTATCGAAAACGATGAGGTTCGTATGACTCGTTCAATCCGATTGACGGCTTCAGATAACGTTGTTTCATCGTACTTACTCGATGGAGAGGAGAGTTCTCAGAAGTCGTTCCACCGTTTACTTAACGCAGCCAATGCACGTCCCGATGGTTACAACATCGTCCTCCAGGGCGACGTTACTGGATTGGCACGAATGACTCCAATCGAGCGACGTAAGGTTCTCGATGGCGTTGCCGGTGTAACTTCCTACGATGATGAAATTCGTAAAGCAAAGAACCAACAGGACAACGTTGATTCTTACCTTGAACGAATTGGTATGCTCCAAGAAGAACAACAGGTCCGTCTCAAGGAACTTTCTGAGGAGAGAAAGATTGCAGTAAAAGCTCAATCCATCACTGATGAATTGACTCTTTCACGGTCTCAACGATACCAGGCTATGTATGCGAGTTTGCAATTCGAACTTCATCACCAAATCGAAGAACAACTGAGGTATGTGGAAGAAGCCACTGTTCTGGAAGAAGAAGTCAAAGAGGGAAGCAAAGTGCTCGTCAAATTAGATGACCGTGTTGGTGAAATCCAGAAACAAATCGATGCATTACTCGGAGGAGATGGTAATGCCCTTTCTCAAGCCATCCATAGCCTACGTGTTCAGGTCGACAGGGATAAAGATCGTATCGAAGACGCCAAACAGGCAGATATTGATGATAAAGAAGAACTCAAAATCTCTCTTGAACGTTACAATGAAGCAGCAGCAGCTCTCGAATCGTTGCTTGCTGAAGTGGATGCCAGTAAAAATCAACTTGAAGAATGCGAACGAATGTTGGCAGAGGCTCAAACAGAGGAGGATGAGGTACGAGCACTCCTCGAAGGCTCAGGTAAAACCAATGCCGAACTTAACAAAGCACTTGGTGATGCAATTTCAACGCTCGAAGAAGCAAAAAAAGGAGTTGCTGCAGCACAATCAGAAGTTGATCGAACCGCTGCTCAGGTCGAACTCATTGCAACTTCACTTGGTAAAGCAGAAGAAAAAGTTGAGGAATCACGTCTTGAACTTGAAGAAAAGGATGCGGAATTCAAAGCAATAAGTGGTTCTGGGAAGAAGGCTGATCGTTCTACTTTGACACAAGGTATTATCGATTCGGAAAATGCAGAATCAAGACTTCTCGAAGAGAATGCAGCAATCGAGCGAAGGATGACGGAAACAGAACGTCAACTTCGTTCAGCTAGAGCAGAACTTGAATCCAAATCAAATTCGAAAGGCATGGCTGGAGGTGCAGCAGCAGTTCTCGGTGCACGAGATCGTGGTGAATTGAGAGGCGTCATTGGCACCATTGCAGAATTATGTGGTCCAATCAATGCTGAACATGAAACTGCTCTTGCAACTGCATTTGGTGGAGCAATGACTTCGGTCGTTGTTGATTCCGATCAGGTTGCTGCAGAGGCTATCCGTTGGCTTGCTCAACGAAAAGCTGGGCGTGCAACCTTCCTTCCCCTGAATAAACTAACAGCAAACAGAGCTGGTGGAAAAGCAATGATGGTTGCAAGAAAACCAGGTGTTGTTGGATTCGCATACGAATTACTCGAATACGATCCTCGAATTGATGCGGCAATCAAATTTGCTCTACGTAATACGCTCATTGTCGACAGTATGGAAATTGCTCGTCAAAACATGGGTGGAGTCCGCCTCGTAACCATGAGGGGCGATGTAACCGAAGCAGGTGGTGCAATGGTGGGCGGTTCTCGTGCGAGAATGTCCGTTGGCTTTGGCGGTGGAATCGCAGGCGCGAAAGAAGTTGAACGCCTCTCCTCAGAAATTGAGCGCTTCCGCTTGATGTCAGACACTGTGTCCGCAGCACTTGTTGATGTGCGTGCTGAACAGAAATCACTACGAAATCAAATCAATGAACTTGCAAACGAAGAAGGGGCAATCAAGAGAGAGACGCTTCGTGCTGAACTTACGACATTCAAGAAAACTCATGCGACGTTAGTTGGCGAAGTACGACAACTCAAGGAACAACTGCAAGCCCTTGAGACGCTTGGCAGCGATCAACTCGAGGCGCTGGACACTGCTGAATGTGGTGTTGCAGATGCCGAGATTGTCCGTAAGAATGCACACAGTGCACTTGAAGATGCAAGCCCACAACACCTGAAGGACCGATTGCATGAATGTACCGTAAAGCGAACACAAGCAGAAGGAATCCGTTCAAATGCTCAAGTCACACTGAGAGGGGCATCGGAACGTAAAGAACTACTTACAAACAGTGCTGGTGGTGAAAAAGAGCGTATTTCACAACTTGAAAATGGACTTTCCACCAGGGCTGGAACCGTTATCACTTTGAAGGAATCCATTCGAACAAATGGGCTTAACCTTGCAGAGAAAGAAGCAGAGCGAGCCCAATACCTCGAGGAGAATAAGGGACTCGAAGACGAACGTTTGGAATTGGTCGAAGAGCGTGCAGGTCTTAATTCGTCCCTTACTCAAAAAGCGAATCAGGCACGCAGTCATCGTAATCTATCTTCTGAGTTCGAGCGCACTATTCAACAAAAGAGACAGGAACTCCATGGCGTAGAAATGGACATGGGGGCAACTGGAATCGAACCTGCGGAAGAAGGAACAGTGCTTGACAGTGTTGCAGACATTGACCGCAGAATCCGTAGACTTGAACGACGCTTGGAAGAATTTGGAATGGTCAACATGCGTGCTATCGAACAGTATGATGCTGTAGAAGAACGGTTGAATGCAATGGAAGGTGACTTCAAGAAACTCAGGGATCGAAAGAAGCAATTGATTGAAGTTGCAGAACGTCTCGAAGAACAACGCAAGGTTCGATTGATTGCTGTACTCGAAAAGGTCAATGAGAATTTCAAGAAGGTGTACAAGGCAGTCAGTAACGGCGGTCGAGGGGAACTGTATCTCGAAAATAAGGATGAGCCGTTCAAAGGAGGCCTTGAACTATGGGCCCAACCTAAAGGAAAATCGTCAAATGTTACGCGACACCAATTGTCTGGAGGTGAACAATCTGTTGCTGCTCTTGCCCTTATCTTCGCGATTCAAGATTATGACCCAAGCCCATTCTATTACTTCGATGAAGTTGATCAAAACCTTGACAGTGTCAATGCTGAATGTATCGCAAAGATGTGTAGGGAACGCAGTAAACGTGCTCAATTCATCATGGTCACCCTTAGAAAGGTCTCGCTGCAACTTGCTGATCACCACATTGGAATTACACATGGTGGGGATGGATGCAGCCGCAGAATCGTGGATTTCGACCAGGAACAAGCCATTGCTTTGGGTGAACAAGCACTCAAAGAAGCAGAATCAGCTGCAGCGACCAATCAGAAGCGAGCAGAGGAAGAGGAAAAGGGACTTGCAGAGATGCCTACAGTCCCAGAACCGCTTCCAGCTCCACAAAGTCTTGGAGGTCTGTTGAAACACATGGTTGAAGATGAGAGCATTGCTTCTTTGACCGAACGTACGCTTGACACCAATGAGGATATTGAAGAGCGAGCGAAACTTGTCGAATCGATTGCATCATTGGATGAAGAAGAAACACAGTCTTCTATAGAAACGGTTGAATGAGGCGATTTAGATGAGTCAAAAAGGTCTTGATCAGTGGTTCCTTCGACAGGATGTCATTGATCAATTACTCCAAAGCGGGGATGATGATCTAGAGGGCATCAATGCTTATGCTGACCGAATTATGATGATTGCTCAAACCGAAGAGGCTGAGCATCAAACACTTGACGACCCTTTTGATAGAAGCGTGGCTTTAGTCATGTCTTTGGTTGGTAGCGAAGGCTTGGATGCCTGGAACATTGATTTGACCAGTTTTCTGAAACAATTCACAAAGCGTGTAAAATCTCAAGCAAGTAATTTGGATTTGCCAGCATGTGGTCGACTGATTCGCATGGCATGGGAAGTACTTCACCACCAAGCAGCCGTTCTCTTTGATCGTGTTCAATATCAAGATCAAGGCGATGACTGGGATGGAGACTTTGATTTCGGTTGGGAAGCTGAATATGATGATCACGAATTTCACTTTACGAACACAGTTCTCCAAGGAGATGCTGATGATGTCCTTGCAGGACTTTTCGATGAGAGAGTCCGTCGAGAAGAAGGCCGTCCAGTTACTCTAGGTGAACTTCTTTCGGCTCTAAAGGATGCGGCTGATGATGCGGATGCCATCAAACAACGTGAAGAGAATAGGGCTGCTCATGCAGTCGAATTAGAAGACATGCTCTCAAATGTTGGCGGAAGAATGCACAATGAAGATCTCGATGGTGACATTGAACGATGTTGGACTGCCCTTCGTCAAACAACGCTTTTACAGGGTTCGAATAATGTATTGCTTTCAGAAGTAATGAATGCTCTAAGGCCGATCTTAGAGGCTACATTCGGAGTTATTCCAGAAGGATACGAAAAAGATGCGAAGGTAAGTTCATTCATTGCAGGATTGTTCCTAACGCACAAAGGAATCGCCTCAATTACACAAGGCAATGAAATTACAGACCTCATTATGATTGAAGACCTTTGGCCGCAACTATCGACTTTCGCTGAAGTTATCGAAGCGAGTCAACAAGAAGACGAAGTCTCACAAACGTCTCGTGAGGAGGCTAAAACGGGTTCTGTACTTCATGCTGAGCGATTGCAAATGCGTGCAGAGAAAGCTCGTGAGGCTGAAGAGAAGCAGCGTCTCAAGAAAGAGAAAGAACGTCTTGATGAAGAGAATAAAATCAACCAAAATCTAGATTGGCTTGTTGAATGAGGTGATGAGGTGTCGGAATTAGCATTGGAAACTCTCCTTGAAGCAACACTGTTTGGATCAGGAAAATCGATGTCCGTTTCAGAACTCTCAGAATCTCTTGGCTACGAGGCAGATGAAATTACAGAATCATTGAGCACTTTGCAAGGTACAATGAAGCGAAGAAGAGGCGGAGCATTACGCCTTGTAGAAATTGGTGGTAAATGGGCTATGGAAGTCCGTAATGAGGTTACACAACACCTTCCGGCGAGCACGAAGACTGACATGCCAAAGAAACTGTTGAAAGCTGCCGCATTGATTGCTTACCATCAACCAATGCATCAATCAAGGCTTGTCGAACTACTTGGTCAAAAAGCGTATGATTACGTGCGAGAACTTGCTCAGTATGGGATGATACAGAGAAGAAGGGAAGGCAATACACGTCGCTTGACTACGACGCGACGCTTTTCTGAGGCCTTTGGGTGCCCTCATACGGACCTTCGTAAGGTACGTAAATGGTTCAGGGAACAAGTAACTGATGCAGGTCTCTTCGATGGTATGCAAGAAGTTGATGTACTGCAAGAAGTCGGTGAGGATGGTCTTATTCAAGCCACTTTACCATTAGAAGAAGAGTGATTAAGAGCGATACGCTTCAAGAATCTCAGACACTTTTGTTTGAGTAATGGGTCCCTCATGCTCGATCAATAGTTTGGCAACATCCTCTATCTCATTTCCCTCAGCACCAGCACTGACTGCCATATTCCTGGCATGAAGTCTCATGTGACCCTTTTGTATGCCGCTTGTAGCAAGCGCTCGTAGTGCCCCCAGATTCTGAGCTAGGCCTGCTGCAGCCATGACTGAGGCGAGTTCTTGAGCAGATTCAACGCCAAGGATCTCTAGGTTTGTTCGTGCAACAGGGTGCACCTTGGAGGCACCTCCAACAATACCTACAGCCATGGGTGTCTCAATAGAGCCTACAAGATTCTCGTTAGAGTCAACTTCCCAATGAGTCATGGATCCATATTTTCCTTGGGAATAGGCGACATATGCATGACAACCTGCTTCAATCGCTCTCCAGTCTTGCCCGCATGCGACAGCAACAGCAGATATACCGTTCATGACGCCCTTGTTATGTGTTGCAGCCCTATATGGGTCTGCAACTGCAAAATGATATGCTTCGAGAATGCCTGAGATGATTCTTAATCCATCGTCCCTATCTCCGGTGTTGCTGATTTCTTCTGGTGTAAACGTGGCCTGGACTCGTGCAAGTCTTTCTGTTGCAAGATTGGATAGAATTCTTAACAAAGCTCTCCCATCGGTTATTCTCTCAAGTTCTGGAGCCAACAACTCTGCCATCGTATTAACGGCATTAGCACCCATTGCATCTCTACAGTCAACGTGGATATGGACAATAAACATCTGTCCAGAAAGAGTCTCTATGCTTCGAGATGTAATGTCTTTACATCCTCCTCCGAGTCGTATCATTGTCGATGGAAGGCTGTTTGCTAATGCCATGAGGTCAACTTTATTCTCAAGAAGCTGGCGTTTTGCGTCTTCGTGGTCTTGAATATCAAGTAGTTGAATTTGAGCGATCATCATTGGTCCATCATTGGCTGAAGTAAAGCCGCCGTTGACATGGCAACGCTTAGCCATGTTCGAGGCTGCAGCAACAACACTCGATTCTTCAAGACAAAATGGGATGACGTAATGCTTTTCATCGATAATAAAATTCGTTGCAACACCTACTGGGAGTGACATGGTTCCGATGACATTCTCAATCATGCGATCTGCTGCACTGTCGTCCAGTTCTCCATTCTTTGCCAACGCAGCAACCTGTTCAGGTTGGAGTTTGGAACTTTCTGCGATGAGTTGACGTCGCTCGTCTACAGTCAATTTGTAGAATCCTTTCAAGCGGCTGTTATTGACAGGCATTGGTTCTCTCCTCATGCGAGCCAGATGTTCCTGAAACATCAACCAATCGGAGTAAGTTAACGCGTTTAACGCTTTAATTAACGCGTTAAAAATACGTTAAAGATGTGTTAATTGGTTATTTCAAATCAGTTTGGTCAACTGATTAACGTGTTCTAACGGGTCTCTGCTAGCCCCTAATTCCATGAAAGGTCATATACCTGTTCGATGTTGCTCGGGTATGCGTACTGGGACGATTGATTTACGCCTACCAAACCTTCGAGAAGATCCGTTTTCCCAAGGGCCGCTCATGGCCAAAGATTCTAACTTACTCGTTGGGAGGCATTCATACTTCAAGGAGATGGAGAAAAACATCCAATTCAAATCTTCTCGCAGGATATTGCTTGTAGGTGAATACGGGTCTGGTAAAACCTCATTTGTAAATTGCCTCGGGGGAAAAACAAATCTGCACATCCATGTTGACCGTATCGACACTATCAATCCTGGATTGGAACTGCTTCGTGACATTTATTCTCAAGTTGTTAGCGCAACTGCGCCAACAGACCACAAAAAGCTCGAAAGAGAACTTGAGGCTTCACTGCACAGCAAGAGAACCCATTTGCCCATTATCTCAGTTGATGGTGACATGGCGGATATCGCTTCTTTGGAGACGTGTTTACTCGCTTCTATGCCCTTTTTCGAGCGTTTAGCAGCATTGATTGTGGTTGCAGTGAGCCCAACTCAAAAGTCACTTCTCTCTGAACAGATAAGAGAACGTTTCGAACTTCGAATAATGCAAGATTTGGACGTAGACAGTGTGAAAGCACTCGTAGAACGCAGAATTGGGATGTATTCTACTGAACCATATCAAATGACTACTGGGGAGGCTGAGAAGGTTTTGTCAGCAAGTGGAAGCGCCCAGCCAGGATCAATCATCAAAGTCCTTCGAGGAGTAATCGAGGGGCAGGTTCTGCCTGAATTGCCTTCGAGCCAGACTTTGGAAAATAATGCAGTAGAAAAAAGACAGACACCTGCACTTCCAGAAGTTGATAAGAGTCTATTTCCACCAGAGGAGGTTTTCGATGAAGTTGAATCGATTGAAAGCCCACACGTAGAAGAAATCGTCGAAGAAACTGAGCTGTGGGAAGACGGACCTGGTATGTCAGGAACAATGGGTTTTGACCTCAATCTAGAATCCCTTGAAGAGCCAATTCTTGAGGAAAAGAAAGAAAAGCCGATAGAGGATACTTATGTGACTGAAGACGACTTCAAGGCTGTAGGCAGTTTTAGTGGTCTCAGAGGCCGCTGGAAACAAACAAGTCAATCAATTGATGATGCTGAAGAACCTGAGGGGGAATACAAGCAAGTTGATGGGGCTAATTCGCTATGGGTGAGTAAAAACTCACTCGCAGTACAGGGAGATCCTGATGAGGAGGCAATCGATTCAGAGGAGAATCTGTTCCAAGACGAGAGTATCTTATCAGAGACCTTTGAATCAGATTATAATCAAGTAATTGAGGAGA
>JABIYX010000123.1 GCA_018666575.1 Methanobacteriota archaeon
ATGATCCCGTGCGATTCCTTACCCTCAAAGAAAGCAAGATTCAGTTGATCGTAAGGAAGGAACCACCATGACTCTACATCATCCAATGAATCGTCTCTAAGAAGAGAAGAGAACGCCTTATCCCCCGTAGTAGTCCTTCTCCAACTCATGTCGCATACTATCTCGAGAAGGCTATAACCTCCTGTCTGAATCCATATCCAAAAGACAAATTGATGATGGTGAATATCTTGGGTCAAACATGGATGCTGTCCTTGTCGTCGTTGTCATGTTTGCAACGCTTCTGGCCGCAGCATTAACCGTTCCAGCAGGTTTCGGACTGGCAACAATGCTAACGCCAGTCATGTTGTTGTGGCTCGACCCACATCTGGCAATTGCTGCAGTTGCTGTGATTCATGCTTCACACAACGGTTGGAAGCTGGTTCTGCTCAAAAGTCATCTCGATGTAACAGCAGTAAAACGGTATGGTTGGGCAATGGTTTTGGGCGCATTGATTGGAGCTTCAATGAGCACGAGTATCGATCAGAAGCCTTTGCTTATCGTCGTTGGATTTGCCCTCATCCTCTTGCCCATTCTTTCCGCAACTGAGCGATGGACTTCCTATCGATTGCCTGAGGCTGAAGACCGATGGGGTGGATTTGGTTCTGGACTTATGGGGGGGTTGACGGGACACCAAGGGGCTTTACGAGCAATGTTCCTGCAAAAGCGATTGCCGGATAAGACTGCATATGCAGCAACTGCTGCCCTTCTGGCATTGATTGTTGACCTCTCTCGCTTACCTGTTTATCTTTATTCAGATGGGGCAGACCTTGTCGAGTATCTACCTCTCATCGGCGGATCTGTTCTCTGTGCCATTATCGGAGTTCATCTTGGGAAGCGATGGCTCATTCGATGGAAGAAGACGCATATTCGAACAATGATTCTTTGTGGAATCGTTGCTTCAGGGTTCTTGTACATTATCGAAGGATTCAGGATGTAACGTTTTGAATAATGCAGGTTGTGAGTTTATATTGTATAGAACCCATTGGATACTATGGAAAAGAATCTATATCATTCCGAACCAATGGCTTATTTTTTACAAATTGCCAGATATATAGTTGCAGGAATCCTGATACTATTGTCTTCTTGGGTCTTTATGACCAATATTTTTTCAGATTTCTTGATGGATGGTGAGGGTGGTGCTATTCATTATCTTTACACGTTCGTTGGATATGGGATGGCGCTGCTTGTATTCATGATGACGCCGGCTGGTTTAGTAGAAAGAGGTGATTGAAATGGATAAATCGATTGTAATTGAATTACCCTCTGAAACAAGATGGGTTGTTTTTGCTCGGTGGATTATTGCACCGGGGCTCGTGCTGTGGGCTTCATTATACATCACGGGGTGGTGGATGGAAGATGATGAAATGATGCAATTCAACTGTTTCAATCTGATGGCATTTCTGGGTTTTGCAATAGCGTTAATGTTGGTGTTAATCAACCCAATGAGGACTGTTGTAGTCTCAGATAATGAGTGACATTCGTTAGACAATATATGCTCAATATCCGATGAGCATCAGGATGTAACTTCATCATTCAGATCAAGAATTACTGGGGCATGGTCTGAGATATCAAGACCACCTTGGCGATCGATTCGAATCGATTCAACGAATGGCATGAGTGCTTCATTTCCAAGCATGTAATCAATTCTCCATCCGCGGTCTTTTGCTCTGGCTTGGCCTCTATTCGACCACCATGAGTAAAGTTTTACGCCTTCCCCAACTTGTTCTCTGAAGAGATCATGCCATCCATCTCCAAGTAAATTTGAGAACCATTCTCGCTCTTGTGGAAGGAAACCGCTCGACTTAGCATTCCCTTTAGCGTTCCAAATGTCATCTTCTGTGTGGGCAATATTCAGGTCACCAACGACGAGAACAGGAGTGCTAAGTTGAAGATAAGGCGTTAACCAAGTTCTCCATTCATCCATCCATTGTTCTTTGAAGCGTTGACGCTCATCCTTGTTTGACCCACTTGGAAGATAGGTGTTAATACACGTTAAGTTCCCATGCTTGGTTACGATAATCCGTCCTTCGGAATCGTTTGAATCGATCGAACTTACCATTCCACGACGCTCTTCTTGCATGTCAATACTCGATAATGTTGCAACCCCAGAATAACCTTTCTTTTCTGCTGGATGAAGAAGAGCTTGATGGGTACTCGGCCAATTCCAGCCCTTCGGGAATTGTTCTTCCAAAACACGTGTTTCCTGAAGCATCCAGATCTCTGCATCAACGGATTCAAACCATTCATCGATGCCTTTTCTTATGGCTGCTCGAAGACCGTTTACGTTCCATGTAACCACGCGCATGAACTTTCCATAGAGACTAGGCTTTTCATTTTTGAAGCGGAACTGATGCGATTGATTCTACTGCAAGACGGGCTGAGGCAACTGCTCCGTCTGAAAGAATATGTTCACTTTCAACCCAAGCTCCTGCAAGTAAAATTCCTTTCTTCACCACGCAGTCGTGTGAAGGGCGAGTGCCTGTCACTGCAACGGTGACTTGCTCTTGTCTTCGGTCATGAAGGACATGTGATCGCCATCCAGGGGCTCGTTCATCGAGAAATTGATCGAGCATTTCCATCCGTTGTTCCTTGGAG
>JABIYX010000073.1 GCA_018666575.1 Methanobacteriota archaeon
CTTAGACATTGATATTACTGGACCAAATGTACCGAAGATGATGGGCCTTGATGGTCGAAAACTTCACGTTGAAGGCGGCCGTATTCACCCTGCACAAGGCCATCTTGGAGTCAAGGTCATCTCTATGGCGTTCCTCCTCGAAGATGAAGACACGCCTGTTGTTTGGAGAGGTCCAATTAAACTCGGAGCAATTCAACAATTCATTGGCGATGTCGAATGGGGCGAACTGGATTATCTGATCATTGATTTCCCACCAGGCACCTCTGATGAGCCATTGACTGTAGCACAATCACTTCCAGACATTGATGGAATGGTCATTGTTACAACGCCTCAAGATGTAGCATTACTCGACAGCAGGAAGTCAATATCATTCGCTTCTTCTCTGAAAGTTCCTGTACTCGGAGTTGTTGAGAACATGAGTGGATACACAATCAATGGAAAAGGAACGCCAGGTTCAACGGTTGAAATTGCTGCACCAGCAGGACGAACTCTTAGTGCAACTTGTGATGAAGAAGGTAACTTCAGTGTCACATTAGACATCTTCAAAAAAGGTGGCGGAAAATCCACTGCGGAAGAGTTTGGTGTACCCTTCTTGGGTGCACTTCCGTTTGATCCGGGCTTTGTTCGAGGCGGAGATGACGGTGTTCATCGTATCGTCAGCGAACCTGACGGCGCTTCTGCAATTGCATTTGCCAAGGTCGTATCCTCCATACAATCACAATTAGCAAATGGCTCATCTTCGAGTTTGGAAATTATTTGATGTGGTACTATGGCTGAAGAAATTCTCGAATTGCGTAAACTTGAACGAAGAGATACCGATATGGAACTCACCTATGAGGATGGGACACGCTTTGTTGTAACATACGATGACATTCGTCATGCCTGTCCTTGTGCAAAATGTTCCCCTCTTCGCAACGAAGATGACATGAGTATGCAATTGCGCCGTACTGTGGAAGCATACCCGAAACAAAAGCCAACGGTCCAAACAGTTGGGAATTATGCATTATCGTTTGATTGGGCCACTGGATGTTCGAGTGGAATCTATCGATTTGAGAGAATCTGGGACCTCGCCCATCGAAATGATCCAGATCGTGGACGTCCCTACGTTCACGGAGCATGGTGATTCGCCCTTTCTGAGCCTTAAGCAGGTGCAGGTTTCTTGAATGCAAGGCTGCAGCGCATGAACACGGAGGTCTATTCATGGATGGTGTCTATCTTACCTGGCTCATCAGTGCATTGGCGGTTGGTGTCTTTGCAATGCCGTACTTCAAGCCACCATGGGCAAACATGACATTGTCTGGTTTTGTTGATTTCATCCGACGCTACTGGCTCCATCTTCTTCTTGCGCTCTCAATCTACAATGCCAAGGATTTCCTCGACCAAATCGATAGAATCTTCATGGCTCGAACTGGAATCGATATGACACCATACATCTATGCAATCGAGGGTGATCTTGTCGTATGGGTTCAGGATACATTCCGAGCAGATTGGCTTGATAGCGTAATGACGCATTTTTACATCTCTGGCTTTATGTTCATTACCTATGCTTCTATCTTCTATGTTGCTTACTTCGATGATCGATGGATGGCTGATAGAATAGCTCTCTGCATCGCATGGGTTTACATTTTAGCCATTCCATTCTATCTGTTCTTCAATGTCAGAGTAACTGGGTTTTACATCGAGGATATGGATGCTATTGCCTATACTCTAAATCCTGAGATTGAAACATGGTTCAGAAGGATTGATGCATTTACAAACTGCATGCCTTCCCTCCATATTGCTGTACCATTCTCAATTTGGCTTACATTCAGGAAGCATGATCATGATGGCCGTTGGAAGCGTTTCCAAAACATGACGCTGATTTACATCATCGTGACTGCATTTGCCATCGTATACCTTGGTATCCATTGGTTCTCAGACATCATCGGTGGAATGATGATAGGTGCACTTACCGTGAAAATGGTCGACAAATCCAACACGGCCGTTTGGAATGTTTTAGATGAACGTACCATCAACAGCCGTCTTGCAACGATTCTAACCCGTCCGATTCACTCACTAAAATTTGTATTCAATCGTAGTAAAAAATTCACACTCAAGCTGCTAAAACCAACAAGTAAGGAAACAGGTGCAATGATTGTTATTGTGCTTATTCTCACCGCTGGAGTGATTACATGGGATCTTACAAACAAGGACCTACCAGCAGAAGGCGTACAATCTGCTCAAGGAGCAGTCGCTTCTGATGGGTGGCTTGCCACACTTGACAACCAATCGGGTGTTGCCATTGTTCTTGTTCACAATCTTTCATCAACTTCTGATGATGCAATCGTTGTTAAGCAACCAATAATGGATGTCGATTCATTGTATGCATTGAATGATAATCACTTGGTTATGGCGAATAATTCGGAAATAATGCTTATCGATCTAAACAATCCGAATCAAGCCCTTCTTGTGTTAAACCACATGAACGTGGATGGATTAGAGTTGACTACTATCCAAGGGGAATCTGTTATTCTTTACACTTCAAACGGTTTGCTGCAAGCTGTAACTCAAGAAGGGGAGGGCGTTGTTTTACCAATGCTTCCGGCAGGTCAAACCATCGATATGATCTCAGTTCAAGGCAATGAACTTGTGATGGTTTCCAAAGAAATGCCGACGACCGTTCAGATCGGAACAATTGGACTCTCAGGAACACAAAACATCGTAATGAATGCGACATCAAGTGAAGAACAGGACTTGACGTTGGAAGAATGGGGGCTCCTCGTCGATTATCAAAACGCTTCAATAATTGACGTAACCTTCAATGAGGACTACATCGCAACCATCGTGAATGTGTCTGCGATAAACCGTCTTGTTCTTTACGAACGTGGAACGGTCCAACAGACGATGCCTTTCGATGCGAAATTCCCAATTAACAATATCTCAATGGGCTATGAGTATCTTGTTTGGGAAGGACGAGACCATCTCGATCCAACCTCACTTCAAGATCAATATCTCGATTGGGAAATACATCAATACAATCTCGAAACGAAAATCAGTGAACAATTGACTTCAGACAGCATCAACCAATATGCTCCAATCGTTGTTGAGGAAGGTGTTGTTTATCTCGAAGAAGATGATGATGGCGAACTCGTAGTGAAGGTACTCACGAGGGGTACTGACCTTGCCACATATTCAAGCGTCGTTCTACAATTTGCCGTAATGGTCCTTATCGCGTTGACATTCATCTACATCATCCAACGTCAGGATGAGGAGAAGAAGGAACTTCTCAACCATGATATCGGACTCGAGTCCGAATGAGATCGAAGCGATCAAGCACATCCTGCATCCCAACAGGTTGCCCACCTGGTGTATTTTTAGCAGGGCCATGGGCGTTTTCATAAGCCGAATAACCTTCGAGAACAGCATCAATCGCATTTTTTCTGTGTGGGTGAGATGCGCCAAGAATTTCAAAAAGAACGTGAAGATCTATACCAAACAATTCAGTTTCATACTCAATTCGAGCAAGGCCAAAATCGATGAGTACTGCTTCATTTTGAGGGGTTATGATGATGTTGTTTGTCGATAGGTCACCATGAACAACAGCTTGTCGGTGAAGCATACGAATGCTTTGGCCGGTATTGTTCAAAATATCCCTGACTGTTTCATCAGAAATTGAGGAATCATTGAGAATATCAATTAACGGTTTACCTTGGATTTGGCTCATGATCAATTGTTGGTTGTACATGTCACAATCCAGTAGCAGTGGGACATTCAATCCACTACGATACAATCGAACCAGCAATCTTGCTTCAGCAATCATTCTTCTTCGACCAAGTCTGTCATCGAGATCAGGATGTCTCCATGAACGGTTCCTTCGCTGTTTACGAATTGCCGATTGGCCCATCCATGAACCAAGCCACACTTCTGCCTCTGCTCCGAGGTGAAGTCTCTGTTCGTCAATGAAGACCATTACTCTGCGCGAAACCGCTCGTTATGATAAGTTCAGCGTTTGCATAGGGTTCAAATCACTCGGCGAGGTGGGATGTGTGAACACCATGTCGATTTCATTGGCTATGTGCGCAGTTGACTTCTCCTCAACTTCGATGTCTCCTGAAGATCAAGCAATAGCCGAAAGGATTGCTGAACTGAAGAAAGAGTTGGGTGATGACGTACTGATACTTGGCCATCATTACCAGCGAGACAGTATTGTTATGCATGCAGATTTTCTTGGCGACTCATTCATGCTTAGCCAAAAAGCAGCAGATTCCAAGGCGAAGTACATCATTTTCTGCGGTGTTCATTTCATGGCAGAATCAGCCGATATATTGACGTCGTCAGATCAAGTAGTCATGCTTCCAAATATACGGGCTGGTTGTTCAATGGCTGATATGGCAACACTTGTTGACGTTGAACAAGCTTGGAATGAAATGCTCTCTTCCACGGATTTGAAAGATCCAATCAACCGTAATGACCCAGTCGCCATTGCAGAAGAAGGTGAATCATACCTCGTACCTGTAACGTACATGAACAGCAGTGCTGATCTCAAGGATTTTGTTGGTCGTCATGGAGGTGTTGTCTGCACTTCATCAAATGCCAATGGCGTGTTGGAATGGGCTTTTGAACGGGCTGGTCCTAAGGGGGCAGTCCTGTTTTTCCCCGACCAACATCTTGGCAGAAATACTGGGCTTGCAATGGATATTGAAGAATCTCAGATGCCAACATGGACGCCTGGTATTGGCGCAAGTTCAGACCTTTCATCTGCTCGCATTATCCTTTGGCATGGATTCTGCTCAGTCCACAAGCGGTTCAAGCCATCTCAAATTGCAGATTTCCGTCAACGCCATCCAAATGGCGTTGTTGTCGTCCATCCTGAATGCCCAAAAGAAACGGTTGAAGTCGCCGATGCAAATGGGTCCACTCAATACATTTTGAATTACGTAGCTGGCCTTGAAGAAGGAGCAAAGGTTGCCATTGGTACCGAGATTAACATGGTTGCTCGTCTTGCAGATCAACATCCAGACAAACACATCGAATGTCTCGATCCAGAGATTTGCCCTTGCTCTACGATGTATATGATTCATCCAGCATATCTCATGGACCTATTGGAACGATTAGTTGATGGAGAAATACACAATCAAATCAGTGTTTCAAAAGATGTCCAAGAAGGGTCTCTTCTTGCGCTTGAGCGAATGCTGAACATTCTTGCTTAATCATTCAGCGAGTCTTCGAAGTTCCTCAACGCTTCGAATTTCAGCAAGATAGATTTGTTCGATGGCATCGTACAAATCAGCATCGCCTTCTTCTTGTATCATTGCAATCAATTCACCATAGACTTCGGCAGCTTTTGTTTCTGTGACCAGAGATTCTGCAAGCATTTCGAGGTATGAAGTAGTGTGGGTGATTGGAGTCTGGTTGCGTTCTGTAGCTGCAACACCTCCGAGTTTCACAATTGCTGAGCGGACAATATTCGAGTGCATCATCGATTCAGTTGCCTCTGTAGTAAAGTGAGGTTCGAGTTGGAGTCTGTGAATGCCTCGAATGTAAGCAGCATAGTGTGCATACATGTTTATTGCTCGTAGTTCCCAACCAAGGGCTTGGTTCAATTTGTCAATCAGTGTCGAGGTAGACATCTGTTGCTCCTCACGGTTCTTCTTCTTAAAGGTCAGGATGTGGCTGTAATTGCAGTGCTCAATCTCCATCCAATTAGAGCCATTAATGGACAGAGAATCATTGTCAATCCAACGTAGGTAAATGCTAAACCGCTTTGTTGTTCTTCGAACATACGGATTGTTTCAACTGAAAAAGTCGACATCGTTGTTAATCCGCCAAGCAGTCCTGTTCCAAGGAGAAGTGCCACGTTTTGAGACACAACATGTTCTGCCAAGGCAACGGCTA
>JABIYX010000141.1 GCA_018666575.1 Methanobacteriota archaeon
AGGTACTCTGACCGCTTTGGACATTCACTCGATAGAGATATCATCGTTCTAAGGAAAAAGGAACGTGAAGAAGCGCTCAATGAAATCCGAGCCGAACCCGTTGTCGAATTACTCGATGCAGAAGAACCTGATCGATTATCTGAGGTGGAAGATGAACTACGCTCGCTTAAACCTCAATACGAAGAAGCCAAATCTGTTCATGACAAAGCAGCATTGAAAATACTTGTTCCTCAACTTGAGGCTTTAATGCGTGAACGCAAAGCACTCAAGGGAATATCTTCGGCACCAAAACCAATGAAAGTTGCAAAAGCCGTTGAACCAGAGGAAGAACAAGAACAAGAAGTCGAATCAGAGATGGATGATTCAGATGTATTGTTCACTCAATTCTTTGGAATAGTCAATGATCTTCTTGGTGATGAGCTGCCGGAAGAGGCAATTGGAACTTTCATGGCATCTGATGGATTTGATTTATTCAAAGAAGTCGGGGCTGATCCATCTTCAATTGACGATGAACGTCGCGGTGAGTTCTTCAAGATAATCGATGAACAACTTGGCAATATGCCTGATGAATCGATATCAGCATTCGTTGAATCTGGAGATTTTGCACTGTACAAGCAGATCTCTGAAATGTACGCATAAGTGAAGTGATAAAATGGGATTACTCGATAAGGTTGAAACAAAAGAAGAAGTTGTCAAAAAGGCCAAACCAGCCGCAAAGGCAGCGAAGGCAGTTGCAAAGAAAGCAACTCCAGCGCCTAAGAAAGAAGCAAAGGCGAAGAAAGTAAAGGCAAAAAAAGCACGTCCAGAAGGTCTATCCTCTGAATTTGAGATTGCATCGAGCCTGAATCGTGTCATCGCCTGGTGGGTCAACTTCACAGTGAATTTCGCTCTCCTTATCGGAGCATTGGTCATGTCCGTAACCACGGGCGGTGCTAGTGGTGGATTTGCTACAACTCTGCTCTTTTTAGGAGCAGGTTTGATCTTTATCTTCAACGGAGTTGTTTTACCAATTTGGACTGGACGAAATCTTGGCCAATACACATCTTCCACTCGATATATTCGTGGAGATGGTTCAAAACCACTCTTCCTCCATGGATTGTTTGTCAATAATATTGGAGTTTCATCGCTTATTGGATTCATTATGGTGTTCACACAAGCAGGTAAATTATCTGATGGTGGGGCGCCTATTGCGTTCACTTCCATCGGGGCAATTTTGATGATTCTCTGGATTGTTAACTGGCAATTTTCACGCAACAGCGACTTGCGCCAGGGTCTCTTTGATTTGATGTTTGGAGCATACCTCGTACGATATGTATCAGAAGAGGGTGAGGCATCAGGTTTCAGAGCACGTCTCGAAAGTATGAGTCAATTCGGAGAGAAATATGCTCAACGTGTTGAAGATAAAAAGAAGGCAAAGGAAGTCGCTTCTAAAGAAAAGAAAGAAGAAAAATCTGATTCTGAATCAGATGATTGAAATCGTTGACCAGATCACTGATTGGATATGCTGATTAAGCGGTTTCAACCATTTCTGGTTCACGTATTCCTTTGGATTTGCGTGGTTCTAATCGCATTGATGTTACCAATCAATCACACTTTGATTATCCTTATCAGTATTCCAATCGCTATTATCGATTTGTGGCTTAGTTTTACCTTAGGTTTGATGTTACAGTTACCCAAACAACGACAAGCTAACGAAGTACCTGATGGCTGGATTTCTGAAGAGCAGGTGATCGATGGATATCCTGTCCGTTGGTTGAGAACTTTGATCGATGATAGGAAGCCATTAGCGATATTGATTCATGGTTGGAATTCACGTCCAATCAATATGGAAGGACGTTCGAGGATGTTCCTCGATTCAGGATATAACGTTCTTCTCTTTGAAATGAGAGCGCATGGAGGGAATATTCCTGTTGACCACTGGGCGGCCATGCATGTTTGCCATGATTTTGAAGAGGTACTGAAATTATATTCAAACAATGGATGGCTCGATAACGGATTTATCGTTCACGGGCATAGCATGGGGGGCTTTATAGCTCAACGCGGATTAAGGCCAGAACTAGAAACCTCAAAGAATTTGAAAGGACTCATACTTGAATCTCCTGTTACATCTTATTCTTTGATCAATAATGCGACATGTAAGGTATTGAGAATTCCAACATCGATTCATCCCTGGATGATGAAGAGGCTTTTACGGCACTACAACTCGATGAATAAGGATCAGTATAGAGTGAATGACGTGGAATTCTTAGAATCGCCTCAATGGGGTCTACCTGATGCACCAACACTCCTTGTTCAGGCTAAACATGACGCTACATTGGGCCAAGGTCATTGGAAGCACCTTGTGGATGTCCATTCAAGACATGAATCTCTTTTTGAATATCATATTGTTGAAAAACTCAAGCACAGCCAAGAACGTACTAATGAAGGCCGAGATATGTTAATCAGTAACTGGATGAAAAAGGAATCACTCTTCTTCTGAGGTGTGGTTTGCTTGAACTCGAGCAAGTTCTCTCATGTCATCGACCTCATCCAACTCATCTACAATTTCTTCACCGAGCAATGTTTCCAATACATCTTCCATTGTTAGGATGCCAGATGTACCTCCAAATTCATCTTGTACAACTGCAAATTGTTGTCTCTGTCCAAGGAACATTTCCAGGGCTGAATCCACACTTTGGTCCATTGAAATGAATTGCACCGGTTTCAAGAACTCTTCAACACATCTTTCCCATTCGTCACGGCTAGCAGCGACAAGTAATTCTGATCGTATCACAAGTCCTTGTATGTCGTCGATTGATTCATCATAGACAGGGATTCTTGAGAACCGAAGAACTGGATTCTCATCAAGTACTTCCCTGATCGACTTACCTTTGTGAAGAGCAGAAACGACAACACGCGGAGTCATAACTTCAGTAATTGGAATCTCTCGGAGTCTCAACAAATTGAGAATAACTGTCTCCTCATCTTCCATTAAGGCTCCTTCTTCTTCGCCGAGATCTGCTAATGCGGCCAAATCATCTCTCGTAACCAATTGTCCATCGGCACTTGGGAGAATTTTCTTCATCCATTGAATAGGTGCTACAATGAATCTGAGCAAGGATGTTATGATTGTAAGTAGCCTACCTGTAAGAAGAGATAGTTGACGCCAATATGCTGTACCAAGGGTCTTAGGAATAATTTCAGAAAGAAAGAGAACGGCAAGTGTGAGCATAATCGATGCAATTGTAAGATACTCGTTCCCATATACTTCTTGAACCTGTGAACCAACACCTGCTGCTCCCATTGTATGTGCAATGGTATTCAGCGTTAGAATCGCCGTGAGAGGTTTAACTGCATCATCTTCTTTGAGTTTGGACCAAATCAAACCGCGTTTATCAGATTCTTTTTGCCAGACAGCAACCTGAGTGTTAGGGACAGATAGGACGACTGCTTCAAGTATAGAGCATAGAAATGAGACTCCGATAGCCAAAATTGTATAGAATATTAGTAATTCAAGGCCCATGATGAACGAGTACTCCTGTCCGTTGGATATCACCCCTAGAAGGACAAAGTTATTCAAAATGACGTACATTTATGCTCATTATGGGTCGAGTTGAAATCGGTTGGAAGGTTCGCCGTGTTATGAGCGATGGAGACCACGTGCTAATTTGCGTGGCATGGCCCTATGCAAACGGCCCACTGCATCTCGGACACGTTGCAGGATGTTACCTGCCACCAGACATCCACGCTCGATTTGAAAGGGCTCAAGGCAACCGTGTGTTGATGGTATCGGGTTCTGATGAACATGGTACACCGATTACTGTAACGGCAGAACAAGAAGGAATCGAACCACAAGATGTTGTGGACCGGTTCCATGAAATTAATTCGAAGGCATTACTCGATCTTGGCTGCACATGGATGCCAACGATTGATCCAAGAGGTATCGAATATGGAGGTTCACTATTCAATAGAACAACTGACCCTGAACATAAGATACGGGTCCAATCAAATTTCAAAGCACTTTTTGATGCTGGCTTTTTTGAAATGAGGACGATGGAGCAATATTTCGAATTGAATCCTTCAGGTGGAGGGAGATTCCTACCAGATCGATACATTGAGGGTACTTGCCCAAGTTGTGCAGCTGATGGCGCCAGAGGAGATCAATGCGATAGTTGCGGCGCAACATACGAGTCTTCTGAATTGAAAAATCCAATCTCAAAAATGAATCCTGATTATGAAGTTGAGATACGGGATACAGAACACCTCTTTTACCGGCTCGATCTCTTCCAAGATGCGCTTCAGAAACATGCTGAGCAACGCCAATCGGTATGGAAGCCGAATGTCCGAGCCATGACAAAACAATGGCTCGATATGGGATTGCGCCCTAGAGCCGTTACACGTGATTTAACATGGGGTATCGATGTACCAATAGATGGTGAAGATTGGATTGGAAAATGCATATATGTCTGGTTTGAAGCTGTACAAGGATATCTTACTTGTTCTCAAATTTGGTCTGAGAACCATGCTCAAAATCCCATTGCATGGGAATCTTGGTGGACAAATAGTGAAGGATCAAATCCACGTCATTACTACTTCCTAGGCAAGGACAACGTGCCATTCCATACTGTTATTTGGCCTGCTATCATTATGGGGCTCAACCATGTACGCAACGGTAAGAATGCAAATGACCCTGTAGATCTTCCATCCATTGGGGATTTACATCTGGAAGACAATGTCCCTGCAATGGAATATCTCATGCTTGCTGGCGGTCAATTTTCAAAATCTCGGAAACATGCTATATGGCTCCCTTCATTCCTAGAGAGATTCGATCCAGATACGTTAAGGTACTATCTCAGCATAAATATGCCAGAAGGCCATGATACGGATTTCACATGGAATGAATTTGTTGATCGAATTAACAATGAACTCATTGCAACCTATGGGAACTTCGTTAATCGGGTAATGTCTCTAACTGCACGACTTCCACATGACGGAAATTCCCCGCTTATCCAGTTCGATGATAATGGATTGCGTACTGAAGATATGCAATTTTTAGAAACGCTTCATTCGAAAATTACCGACTCATTAAAGCGTCATCGTTACAAAGAAGCACTTCGATATGCTATGAATGCTGCACAGCATGGGAACCAACTTTTACAAAACGCTGCTCCATGGAAGCATTTGAAATCAGATGTAGGTGCTGAGGGACGCCATGAATCGCTTTCTTCACTTGCATTCGGGTGGAGATTATGCCGATACTTGGCTATCGTGACCCAGCCCTTCCTACCGTTTAGTTCTCAGAAACTCTGGTCTATGTTGGGTCTTCAAAACGCCGTATCCAGTCAACCATGGGATTCGGCAATGGATTGGAATCAAGAGATTCAAACTACCGATGAGAATTATGAACCCTTATTCAAACGCTTAGACCTACAAGAGATTGTCGAACAAGAACAATCCCTCGTAGAAGAACCGGAACCATCGGCCATAGGCCATGGCGTAAAGGGTGGAAAAAAGGAGACTAAAAAAATGAAAGAAGAACAACCTGAAGGAATAACATATCTTGAATTTGAGACATTCATGGAAGTCGAATTACGAGTTGGGAAAATTGTAAGTGTCGAAGACCACCCGAATGCAGATCGTTTGTATGTTGTAACTATTGATGATGGTACCGATACACAACGAACCATTTGTGCAGGCATTAAGGAGTACTATTCTATCGAGGATTTGGAAAATATGACTGTTGTATTCGTTGCAAATCTCAAACCAAGGCCTCTACGTGGCGTCGTAAGTGAAGGCATGATGCTGGCTGCTGATGATGGCAATGGAGCAGTTCAACTCGTGACAATAGACGGAGAGATTTCGACAGGGTCACTCGTTCGATAATCGATTACGAACAGCCACCATGCATAGCCGTGAGTATACTTTACCTTCGCTGGATAATTCTGGTAGATGTTCTCTCATCTCAATCCCATAATTATCTGGTAAAGAATTTAGATTGATTTCAATATTAAAAATGGCTCCTTTCAGTGCTGCTGATGCTAAAAGACCTGCAACTCCGACATCTGATACAGCGTTTTCATTTCCGAGTGTTGCTAAATCAGGTAACATTGTCAACAGCTTAAGTGCATGGCATGCTGTGTCGAATGGCACCTTGGCAGCACCTAACATAGAATTCCGAATTTGATTCCGTCGTGTCGCTTTCTCATCATCAGTAGATTTCGGCATTTTAAAACCGGCAACAACAGCATCAAACGCTTCACTGTCCTTTTGTGCTAGGTTCAAACCTTCTTCTAGAAGAGGATCTGCTATGGCAATAATTGACTCAGATATCCCCCATCCATCCTTGTATTTATCGCTCGTAAGTGTGAGGTTAGCCACCATTTTGGCTAAGGCTGCGGCTTGACCCAATGCAACACCTGCAGCAGACCCTCCGCCTGGAGTCGGTTCACTACTGGCGAGAGCAGATTGAAATTCTCTTAATGATACATCTGCCCAATTCATATTTCATCACCTTCCAATGACCATTCAATAATTCGTTCTCGTGGATTGAAATGGTGTATGCTGTTTAGACCAAGTTTCTCTATTGCTATAGCAACATATTCTTCATCTGATAATTCCTTGTCATCTGCATACCAAATACCAGCCTCAACCATTGAATCGAGTGGGACCAATCCGACTATTTCTGAACCGATTGCTTCCCCTCTCATGTCCTTTGCAAGGGATTCAATCACATCGTATGCATGATGAAGATTCGTCTCCTGGTACTTCTGTAAATTCATGGATACTTGACTTATTCCGTGAGACTCTAAAGGAACGCCCATACCTTGGACATAGGTGAGCAATCCATTTGTTCTAAATCGCTTAGATGCATCAATTGATTTCATTAATCTCCCACTAGATCGTACTATTGATCCAATTTGTTTAGAGATAGCAGCATCTTTTTCATCTATGTTTACATTGTATGCGATGAGGATATCTCTCGAACCAATGGTAATCGCTCCACTCTTTTGAGCTGATTCAATCCATTCAGATGTACCGTAGTCAGGCATGCGCGTCACATCATCATGGATTGTAGATTCACCTGAAAATCGATCCATTAAACCCTCATATTCTCCCTTGCGTAGTTTAGAGAGGGATTTGCGGGCAGGATCAGAGGCAGCGCCCCCATACATGAATACGGGGACTGATAAGTCCGCTACTTTTATTGAAACACGCTGGGCAATCTCTGAACATTGTTCTATCGAAACACCAGTAATTGGAACAAATGGAAATACATCAACGCAGCCCATTCGAGGGTGTTCGCCTGAATGTTGCCGCATATCAATCTCAGAGATCGCTTTTTCAATAAGCAAGAATGCAGCCTGTTCAACTTCAGCCGGTGGTCCTGCGAATGTAATTACAGTTCGATTGTAATCAGCATCTGGTTCAACCCCAAGTATCTTGACACCAGATATACGAGCTGCATCGACAATTCTGTTGATTTTCTCGATATCTCTACCTTCTGATATGTTCGGAACACACTCGATGATGGACTTGCCCATGGTCATTGGTTTTGAATAAGGACTTTGAACATTGACCTGTTCAACCATACAAACCGTCTGGAGATGAAGTCATTCCACCTCTAGATTTCTTCTTTTGAAGACGTAGAATTGCCTCCATGACATCCGAATGTTTGACAACACTTCGATTTTGGCGAATAGCAATCATTCCTGATTCAACACAAACTGCTTTCAGTTCAGCTCCGCTGAAACCTTCTGTTGCTTGAGAAATTGCCTTAATTCGAACACCTTTCGTATTCATGGAGTCGAGATGTAATTGTAGAATCTCGGTACGAGATGTATCGCTTGGAATCGGGATTTCAATAACTCTATCAAATCTACCAGGTCTTAACAATGCGTCATCAAGTATGTCTGGCCTATTTGTTGCAGCAATAATTTTGACATTTTCTAGTTGATCAAAACCATCGAGTTCAGCCAAGAGTTGCATCAGAGTTCTTTGGACTTCACGATCGCCGCTTGTCGAACCATCCAACCGTTTTGCGCCAATAGCATCAATTTCATCTAGGAAGATGATTGTTGGAGATTTTTCCTTTGCCAATGAGAACAACTCTCGGACAAGTCTTCCACCTTCTCCGATGTACTTTTGTGCAAGTTCCGATCCTACCATTCGAATAAATGTAGCATTTGTATGATGAGCTACTGCCTTTGCAAGCAAGGTTTTACCGCATCCTGGAGGACCTACGAGGAGTACTCCTTTTGGGGCTTTAATACCAACCTTTTCGAAAAGGTGTGGTTTAAGCAATGGCAATTCAATTGCTTCACGGACAGATAAAATCTCCTCGTCCAAACCAGCAACCATCTCATAGGTTGTATCTGGCTTTTCAACCATCTCTGAGCCACTGACAATTGGATCCCACGCGTCATTAAGAACTTCAATGACAGATAGTGTATCTTGGTTAAGTGCAACTCGAGTTCCAGGTTTAAGTAATGATGGTTCAATCCTTTGATTTAATGCCACTTGGAATACAGTCCCATTTGATGAGCGGACAATTGCCCTCTCAGGGTCGAGTACATCTTGGAGTGTCCCTATAATCAATGGAGGTGACCGCAAATGACGTACTTCTTCCTCCAAGCGAGAAGCTTGTTTTTTTACGCTTCTCAATTCAGATTCGAGATGTGTTCTCTCACTGATTAATTCCTGGGTTTTTTCCTGTAAATCCCTGAATTCAGATTCGAGAACTTGGAGGTCATCTTCCTTTGAAGATTTCATTGAACCTGAGCCGCGCTCTACATCTGTCCCCATCGTAATCAACAACTCCTATCGTCGATAGTTGATGAACACATCGATTTCATCATGTGATATGTTTGCGAAGGGTTCAAGAATTGTCGAGCATAGGAGAAAACGGGGATTCAATGGCGGATTGTGAGTTATGCGGAGCAACTAAGGTATCTACAAGGGAACACCGCGTCAATAAAGCCATGTTAGCGATTTGTCAACGGTGCATTGGCCAACTTAACCTTCAACCAAAACAAGAGGCTCCGGGTCTCTCAAGGGCACGTTCAGCACCTCAACGAAATTCACAACCAACTCGGTCAAAGCGAAATAACCTGATGAACAAGGGAGAAAAGGAACTCGCATCAGATTTTTCCCGCCGCATCATATCGGGCAGAGAATCTAAAGGTTGGGACCAAGTCCAACTCGGAAAAAGAATGGCAGAAACAATCAATGTCATCAAATCTGCAGAATCTGGTAAACCGCCAACGGATGCTGTAATAAGGAAATTTGAAATGATCTTAGGGGTTTCTCTCATGGTTGAATCCACGAATGAGCACGAATCAATGGTCGGTCGTTCAGGTCAATCACGTGGGATGACCATTGGAGATTATCTCAAAGATTTGAGGTGAATTTGTGACGATTCCACTGCATGCCATTTGGCTTGCTCAAGATGACCCCAAAAAGAACACTGCAGTACGTGCATCTAAGGATGATTTACTGACACTACACAAGGATTTCAGAAGACTGCCTCGCAAGGGGATCATATTAGAACCCCTTTGTGGCAAGGTACTCGGTCCGGAAGATAAGGAATTATTCAATGGGAATGGAGCCATCGTCGGACTTGATTGTTCATGGGCACACATCGAATCTTCTGTAGAGAAAGTCATGAAAAGAACTCGGCTTCAAGCACGTACGTTACCATTGCTCCTTGCCGCTAATCCTGTAAATTGGGGGAAACCTTCCAAACTTTCGACAGTTGAAGCGATAGCAGCTGCTTGTGTTCTGATGGGAGAGTATACTCAAGCAGAATCAATACTCAGTAAATTTCGATGGGGTAATCGTTTTCTTGAACTCAATGCTGAACCCTTAGAGGCATATTCCACTGCAAAAAGTTCTGCTGAATTAGTTGCCTTGCAATTTGAATTCTTTGACATTGAGGTTGATGATGATGAACCATGAATATCAAGAAATTCCTTTACAAAGATTAGAGTCTACTCATTCCAATATAGCATCTGAATGTATTGTTCAGGAATCCATCATAGCACTCCATTGCCTGGGCATGGATGGTGAGTTTCAACCATATACAACGCTCCTAGGAACACCCACGAGAGTTAGAGAATTGCATGCTGGACACCTTTTCAGCGAAGGACTTGCACGAGACATTCCGAATCTTGATTTGATTCAAGCAGAAACGGTGGATGGTAAGGTCAATTCCCATTATAACTCCATCATTATTGAACAGCCTGAAAACAGACTCGTTACGACCTCTTGTGGTGCTTGCAATCATCCGGATTTAACTGTAGACCATATTCATGGAATACCAAATTCTGTTTCTCAAAATTTATCACATCCAGAATTATTACATGCACTTGATTTTATGCGGTCAAAAATGGACCTTTTCCAAAAAACTGGTGGTTGCCATGGTGCAGCTCTATTGGACTCATATGGAAATGTGGCCTATGTTTCTGAAGATATAGGGCGTCATAATGCTGTGGACAAAACAATCGGTCTAGCATTATTCTCTGGGATATTAGCCTTCAACGAATATACGTTGTTACTCTCGGGTAGGTGCGGATGGGATATTGTGGCGAAAGCAACACGCATTGGAATTTCCAGTATTGCATCAGTAGGTGCATTTTCCAGCGCAGCCTTAGATTTAGCAAGGGCGAATGGTATCTCTTTGTATGGATTCGTGAGAGAAACGGGTGCTTGGAAAGCGGGAATAAACTAGATTTTCTCCACAAGACTTGATGAACGTTATTGCATGGCAGGAGTATGCAAGAACCATCCGAAGGGGTTACGCCTGCAGATTTGAACTCGCTTCGACTAACAAAAGTGAAGACGACAGCCGCTGGTATTCCTGCTGCAGTATCTTCTCTCAACCACGGGATAAGGAAGATGGGCGTCTCTAAAACGATTAAAACACTCCTTATGGTTAATCAAAAAGATGGATTTGATTGCCCTGGATGTGCTTGGCCTGATCCAAACCACAGAACATCTTTCGAATTTTGTGAAAATGGAGCAAAAGCAGTTGCAGATGAGGCTATGAAGGCTAAAGTCAATCCTCGATTTTTCAAAGAATATGATGTACCAAGTTTATTGAAAAAATCAGATTTTTGGCTAAATAAACAAGGTAGAATCGCCCACCCAATGGTCCTTAGGCCGGGCCGGACTAACTATGAACCAATTTCTTGGGAAGATGCTTTTGACTTAATATCAGAATCAATCTCTTCAATGGACCATCCCACTCGAGGCGTATATTACACGTCTGGAAGAACTTCAAATGAAGCTGCTTTCCTCTATCAGGCACTCGTTCGCAGCCTTGGGACCAACAACTTACCAGACTGTTCAAACATGTGCCACGAATCCAGTGGAAAGGCTCTTGGCTCTACAATTGGAATCGGCAAGGGCACGGTACACTTAGATGACTTCAACAAGAGTGATCTAATCCTAGTGATAGGACAGAACCCGGGAACAAATCACCCACGTATGCTTACAGCATTACGAGATGCTAAACGAAATGGTTCAAAAATAGTTAACATTAATCCATTACCAGAAACTGGTTTATCGCGATTTAAACATCCACAAGAATACATGGAAATGGATTTGACATCAACCCAGTTATCAGATATGCACATCCAAGTCAAGATTGGAGGAGATGCTGCTCTATTCCAAGGCGTTATCAAACATCTTTTGGACACCAACAATTTCGATTCGAAATTTATTCAATCTCATACAATCCAATTCGATGAACTCAAATCTCATTTGGAATCATTCTCTTGGGACCAAGCCGTCCTTGATTCAGGAATTTCTAAAAATGAGATAATCCAATTTGCAGAAATGTGTTCCGAATCAAATGCAACAATTGCATGTTGGGCAATGGGCTTAACACAGCATCGTAACGGTGTTGCCGTAATTCAAGAAGTCGTTAACCTATTACTTCTTGGTGGTCATATAGGCAGGCCAGGAGCAGGTGTCTGCCCGGTCCGCGGTCATTCAAATGTCCAGGGTGATCGAACAGTTGGAATCTGGGAAGCACCTTCAAAGAAATTCTTGGAGGCTATGGAAAATGGACTTGGATTTGAATTGCCAAAAAAACATGGGTATGATGTTGTAGAATCAATACGTGCAATGGAAAATGAAAAGGTTGACGTATTCATCTGCATGGGTGGTAACTTTTTGTCAGCAACACCAGATACCAGAAGAACGGCTAAAGCGATTAAGAATATTGAACTAACAGTTCAAATATCAACAAAACTCAATCGAAGCCACCTCATGACAGGGAAATCTGCATTAATATTACCAGTGCTTGGAAGGACTGAAATGGATATTCAAAGTTCAAAGAAACAATTCGTAACTGTGGAAAATTCAATGGGAGTTGTTCACAAATCCGAAGGAAAACTCAAGCCTGCTTCATCGACATTGATGAGTGAACCTTCCATTGTGTCTGAACTAGGACATCGATTATCTCCTGATC
>JABIYX010000077.1 GCA_018666575.1 Methanobacteriota archaeon
TGATTGGTGGATTCTGGTCCAAAGAAGGCATCATCGCAAACACTTGGAGAGTTGCTCGCGAGGAACCACTGTTCCTCTTCCCTGCTTTCTGTGTCCTTCTAGGTGCTGCAATGACTGGTTTCTATATGTCAAGAATGTGGCTCAAGACCTTTGCAGGAAAACCAAAGACAGAGGTTGCAGAACACGTTCATGAGAACACCCCTTGGATTCCAATTCCTTTGGTAACTCTGACATTTGTATCGCTCTCAAGTGTCATTCTCGCAGGAATGATGTTTACCCATTGGTCGAGTGACAGCGGCTATGCATTCTTTAGTGACAAGGGATTAGTCGATGGTCTGATTTACGAATTTGAACACATCTTCCTCAATTCTGATGCCTTCTTCTTCGTACTGACCTATGTTGTAATTTTCATCGGAGCTATTGTTGGACCTGGTCTTGCAATGGCATTGTATGGTGGAGCACTCAAAGAAGGTGAGAAAGCCAAGGGATGGATGCAACCGATCATCAACCTCTCCGCTCGTGTAAACGAGAAGCGTGGTTTCGACAACAGCGCTTGGGCTGATTCAGGCCTATCAGTTGCCCTCAAGGAACGACTCTACTTCGACAAGTGGTATGATACTGCAATGCTCAAACTGGTTGCTGGATTTGCCGTTCTCAGCGCAACCTTCGATCGTAAGGTCATCGATGGAACAATCAAGACAATCGAACGTTCATCACAGAAGATTTCACTCAGCGTTCGCAAACTTACAACAGGTTCTGCCCGTGATTACATCATGATGGCGGCATTAGGTGTCCTTGTCATCTATGCAATGCTGGAGGTGATGCTTTGAGTATCGATTACCTATCACTCATGGTCGTCTTGCCAATTATGGCAAGTATCTTCCTTCTGGTTCTTACTTCACGTCTTTCAGAAGGAGCTCGACGAAAATTCGACTCTTCTATTCGAATGGCAAGCCTTGGAATTACATTGGTCATGTTTGCTGTTGCAACGCTCATGTTCTTCGGAGAAATTGGTAACGTCGATTGGACTGGTATCGCCTTCAACAACTTTGAATTCAAAGAATCCTATGTCTGGATTGAACCACTTGGAATCGAATGGAGCGTCGGTGTCGACGGTTTGTCCTTCCCTATGGTTTGGCTGACAACACTTCTTTTGCCAATTACAATCATTGCAACATGGAACGAAAAGGCTGGGGCAACATACTTCCCACTTATTCTCATGATGGGTGGTGCACTTATCGGTGTCTTTGTTGCACTTGACATGTTTATGTTCTATGTGTTCTGGGAATTGACACTGATTCCAATGTTCTTCCTCATTCTCAAGTGGGGCGGTAAAGACAGAAAGTATGCTGCTCAGAAGTTCTTCATCTACACCTTCACAGCATCCGTTGTCATGCTTCTTGGTTTGTTTACCATGTATTTCCTCATGGACACTCAAACCTTCTCAATGGTAGATATGGTTACAGAAGCAAATGGAGCAAACGGTAACGGTGTCTGGCTTGGACTTGAAGTTCAGAAAGCATTGTTCATTATGCTCATGCTTGGATTCCTCGTGAAACTCCCTGCTGCACCATTCCACACTTGGCTGCCTGATGCTCACGTACAAGCGCCTACAGGTGGTTCAATGCTGCTTGCTGGTGTTATGCTGAAGATGGGTGCTTACGGAATGTTTAGACTTCCAATCTCTCTCTTCCCACATGCACTTGAAGAATTTAGATTCATCATCATGCTGATTGGTTTGATCTCCCTGGTTTGGGGAGCAATCGTTTGTCTTGGACAAACCAACCTCAAGAAGATGGTAGCATATTCGTCTGTTTCGCACATGGGTGTTATCCTACTTGGTATCGCAAGTATGCAACCTCTTGGATGGGCAGCAGCTCTCTTCATGATGTTTGCTCACGGTATCATCAGCCCAATGCTCTTCGCAGTTTGTGGTGCATTCAAGCATCACTATCACAGTATGGAAATCGGTGCAATGCGTGGAATGGCAAAACATTCTCCTTGGCTTGCAACGAGCATGATGTTTGGATGGATGGCTTCTCTTGGCCTTCCACTCCTTGCTGGATTCGTTGCTGAATTGATGCTTATGGTTGCTTACTGGCATGCATACGGTTGGTGGATTCTCTTACCAGGTCTTGTTCTTGCTCTAACTGCAGCATACTACCTATGGTCGATGCAACGAACCATCTTCGAAGGTGGAGACGAGACACAACCTCCAGAAAGTCTGCACGGCGAACCAGTTCCTGATATCGCAAACTCAGAAAAGTTGGCAATGCTTCTTCTTGCTGGATTTACAATCCTATTCGGAATTATGCCATGGATTTTCCTTGACATGATGGATATATGGACTCAGAATGCCATGAAATTCCTAGGGTTTGGTGCTTGAAATGACTGCTAACACGTTTGACATGGATTTAATCCAAACGCTCGGGCCTGAACTCACAGTCTTTGTAGGTCTTCTTCTAATCATGATCGTTCCAAATCTTGGAAATGGAAAGTTCCGTATTCCTGGAACCCAGATACAACTCCCTTGGTTCCTAGGTGGAACGCGCTACAAGGCCGTCTCATCTCCTCGTCTGCCTGGACTCTTGGCAGTATTGACCATGTTACTTGCATTGATTCAAGTCGTTTGGTACTTGCTTGACTCAAGTTCGGTCAGTGAAGAAGTAACCAGCGAAAACGGTTATCAGATTCTGAAAGTAAATCTCTTCTCCCGTTTGTTTGAGGGTATTTTCTTTGCAGCACTTCTCCTTGCAGCTCTCGCTTCGCTTGACAGACTTCCAACAGGTTCGATGAAGAGCGATGACATCGATGTGTTGTTCAACAATCGACGCCAAGCAGATTTCTACATCCTTATGCTCACATCAGCCCTTGGAATGAGCGTAGTCGCACTTGCACAGGACTTGTTCGTTCTCTTCATTGGACTTGAACTTGCATCGTTCTCCACCTACGTTCTCGTTGCTTTCCACAAGGAAACACGAGCAGGTTCTGAAGGTGGTGCAAAATACTTCATCGTTGGTTCTGTTGCTTCCGCAGTAGGTCTCTATGGTCTTTCAATGCTTTATCTGTGGGCTGGTTCATTGCAATTCAGCGTTCTCGCTGCAACGTGGGCTGCTGATGGAGCAACCTCACTGAGTATGATGGCTCTTGGATTCGTCCTTGTTGGATTTGCATTCAAGATCAGTGCAGCACCATTCCATTTCGCTGCTCCTGATGCGTATTCTGGAGCAAACAGTCCAGTTGCAGGTGTTCTAGCAACAGCAAGTAAAGCAATGGGAATGCTTGGGCTTATGCGCCTTCTTCTGTTGATCACAATCCCTGATGCTGCTGAAGATGGCTCTGCTGTTTGGATTGGTTTGCTTGGTGTTATGGCCGCAGTAACGATGACATGGGGTAATATCGCCGCACTCGGCAGCGAAAATCCGAAGCGTATGCTCGCTTACTCTTCTGTTGCTCATGCTGGATACATGCTTGCAGCACTAACTGCGATTGGAGCATGGAATTGGGGCTTGGTTGAAAATGCAGGAGATGCGAAGGACGTTGTCGTTGCAGCACTTCTCTTCCACATGGTAGTTCTCGTCTTCTTCAAACTTGGAGCCTTCCTCGTACTTGGTCTTCTTGAAATGGAAGGTGGCGCATCACGTCTCTCTTCACTTTCTGGACTTGGAAAGAGAGAACCATTGCTTGCAGTTGCTATGTTCCTGTTCATGATCTCTCTTGCAGGAGTTCCACCAATGGCTGGATTCCTTTCGAAACTTTTGGTCATCATGGGAATTGTTGAGGTTGCTACAGGATCAGGATCACTTGATTCATTGATGGACGCTCATTGGGTTTGGTGGCTTGCACTTCTTATGGTTCTCAACAGCGCAATCTCGATGTTCTATTATCTGCGTGTCGGCGTTGTCATGTACTTCCATGAGCCTGAAGAAGGCCGTCAAGGCCCTCTTGCTTCAGGTGTTTCAATTCGACTTGCAATCGCTATCTGTGCAATAGGAACTGTTGCCTTTGGGTTGGTTGGTGGCGAGTTAATTGAACTCTGTCGTGACGCAGCACAATCCCTCGGTTGAAGAGGGTGGCTTCAAGAGGGGTTGACCTCTCCGTTTACATGGTGAGCCTCAATGGGACGACGTCATGAAGAAAAAGTGGACGTAGAAGAACTTGCACGTCTGGAGAATCCAGAGGGCTCTCCAGGAAAGATTCGTGTCAAACTACCAAACGGTGGTAAGAAGCGCGGAGAGTTTGGATTCAAGGGTGAAATGTTTGCTCTTGCTGAAGAGATTCTCGGTGGTCGCCGTGTAACTGTTCTCTGTGCTGATGGGGAGACTCGAATGGCACGTATTCCAGGTAAAATGCGTCGTCGGCAATGGGTTCGCGAAGGCGACCTGATTATTGTCTGGCCATGGGATTTCCAAGATTCAAAAGCAGATGTAAAACATCGTTACACAAAGACACAAGCTATGTATTTGTCAAGAAAGCAAGTGCTTCCAGAAGTTGTTGACATGTTCGGTATGAATGATCGTGTTGACGATGATGATGATGATGACGATTTATTCGGTATTTCTGATGCACCTGAGGTCGTTGAAGAAGACGATGACGACGATCTGTTCGGAAGCGATGACGATGATGATGACGATGATTTGTTTGGAAGCGATGATTCCGTCGAAGAAGTTGTTGAAGAGCCAACAGTGGTAGAAACACCAGCAGAAGCAGTTGAACCAGAACCGCTTGATGACGATGACGATGACGATGATGATATCGACGCATTGTTTGCTTAATCATCGGAGCATTGATGTTCCCCCCCAACGAACCCACTACAGGAAGGGTGTGCTATGTCTCGTTCAAATGATGATTGGGATGAACTGAGTGAGCGTACTCGGCAACGTCGTAAAACACGAAAAAAACAGAACAAGCGACCAATGTCATTGGACGATAAAGCCGATGCAGATTTCGATGAACAACATGCTTCCAAGTTTGTTGAAGGTCTTGCAGCAAAAGACAGTTCGTTCAATTGGATGAAAGATGAGCGCAACAAGCGCATGTTCAAGAAAATAGAGAACCGAATTCAAGGGGCTATGGGAACTGGTTCCTACGATTGGGTCGATAGAAGAACCTTCGACCAAGTCTTTGACAGACTCACCCTAATGTCACTTTACAAAATGATGAATTCGGGAATCCTTGACACATTGGATTTCCCAATTGCCCGAGGTAAAGAAGCTCACGTTTTTCATGGAACAGATCATGATGGCAAATCAGTTGCAGTGAAAATTTTCCACACCTCAAATGCAGTGTTCAAGAATCTGATGCAGTACATTGAGGGTGATCCTCGTTTCGGAGGACTCCGTCGCCGTCATCGAGATCTTGTCGACATTTGGGTTCGAAAAGAGCATCGTAATTTGACACGTTTGCACCGCTGGGGATTACCAGTTCCCCGTCCTATTGCTATTCAAAAGAATATTCTGATCATGGAATACCTCGGCAGTGAAACGCAACCATCTCCGAAATTACGAGATGTTCGAGTCGATAACCCACAACCAGTTTTCGATGAAATGTTGGAGTTCTTGGCTGTCTCTTGGCAGAAAGCCGATTTGGTGCATGGTGATTTTTCCCCTTACAACATCTTGTGGCATAACGGTGGTCCAATCGTTATCGATGTTGGACAAGGTGTCATCCAACATCATCCAAAAGCAAAGGAATTCTTGGTTCGAGATGTAACTCGTTTGGTTGAATGGGCGAATAAGAATGGTATTGACATCACTCTAGCAGATGCAATGTATGATGTCTTAGAAATGGATTTATCACACGTTCACAGAATGGAAGAAGAATAATTCACTCTTCTTCCCAAACAATGTGTTCATCGTCAGCCATTTCCATCATATCTTCGACAGCATCCTCGTCTTCTGGATCGACCTGACTTGCTCGAAGTTTACGGCCTCTTCGTTCACTAACATCAGACAATCCTGGTACAAGTCCATCGAATCCTGTAGAGGTTTCCTCTTTGGCCTCCTTAGCTACAATAGAGTCTAAGGAGCGGTTATCGAATTTCATGCGCTTTCGACGGCGCTCAAGGAAGGAAAGAACAGTTCCGTGTTCTGAACCGCCTGCGAGCATCTCAACGGCTTGCCGAGCAAGTCCAATTCCTTCTGCATCTCCAACGAGCACAACAGTGGATTTGTAAATGGTGATTTCAACATCGGTCAAGTTTTCAATCAAACGACGAACTTTACCTTGGCTTCCAATGATCCTTGCACGTATTCTTCGTTGTTGATGCGAACGCTTGCCAACGAAATCTTTCAGATCAACCATCTCAAAGAAATTCTCATCTTCAAGTAATCGAATCGCTGCCTTAGGAGCCATTCCTCTTCCGATTGCTTTGATGACATCCGGGAACTTTAGAGCCTTAATTGGGTCATAGGAACCAGGCTCTCCCCAGACAACTTCAACATCGCCTGTCTCGGAATCGATATGGAATTCTTTGGCTCCAGAAGCATTGCGAAGCGACTTTGCAGTCGTACCTTTTGAACCGATGAGAACAGCAATTCTGTCCTTTGGAATACGGGGAAGACCTTGTCGCATAGTTACCACCCATCAGCCGATGTTTTTCAATCCCGCTGTTGAAGCCAAGCTACAACAAAGCCTGCGCAAAGGAGTGCAAACATGGTTGGAGCAAATGAGGGGACAAGTCCAGGTGATGAGATGTCAGCACCTGTTACAACCATGTAATGGTCGTTGTTTATCTCACTGTTTTCATCGATAAGGTTTGAAGGATCAATACGGACACGTAGATCATATTGTCCTGAATTTGGAACGGTATAATTCCATGTAAGTGAAACGACACCAGTACCGAGGGAACCTGCAGGAAGCGTTTGGATTTGCATGACAGTCCATTCTGTAGTTGCACTACGATCGGCAGGAGCAGCCTCTAAACTAACAGCAACAGAACCAGGATACATTTTGTTTGAACGAAGTTCTCCTGAAATTGTGATGTTCCCGTAGGTCTCGCCTGGACGTACAACAAGCCGATCTACGTCAGTTTCAGTTACATTCCAGTAGAGATCAAGTCCAGGCATGACTTGGAATGCACTGGGCTCTGTTGTTTCGCTGTTTCCAGCTTCATCCGTAATGGTCGCTCTCAGCATCAGGTATTGACGCGACTTTGTTGCCCAATTGTAAAGTGCGAGGTCTCGATCGAGGCCAGTCCCGGGCACTTCGAGCCATTGACCAGAAAGGTCTGGTGTCAAACCCACACCGTTTAGATCGAATCCGTATTGCAAGGAAATCTCACTTTCATCGACGCCTGAGAGTAAATCGAATGCTGCGAAGGAAATGTTTGCTTGACCGACTAAATCGGTGGTAAGTGGGTCAACAGTCCAACCAACCATCTCAGGAATCGTGGTATCGACTTGAACAGTTGAAGTGATTGTATTTCCGACATTACCAACCATATCGGTTGCTCGCAATTCAAGCGTATGGTTTCCTTCATCGAGTGTAATTGTGTGCGTATTCGTAGTGATGGTTACCCATGTACCAGAATCGATTTTCAGTTCAACAATATCGACTCCAGATCCAGTTCCATCATTCGCACCGTCCAATATACCTGAAAGTTCCACTTCCGTGGATGATTGCCATGTCGAACCGCTTCCGATTGTAATTGAAGACATGGTTGGGCCGGTTCGATCGATTCCAATGAAGAGTGTCGAGGTGTTACTCAACCCAGAATCGTCGTAAACAGTGACTCGAGGATTCCAAGTTCCCTCGGAAAAACTCCCACTTGACCAGTCCCAGCCATATGAAAGGCTAGAAGGCCCATCGGTTGATGGTGAACCTGGTCCTGGAACATTCTGTAGAATTGCTCGGTCGAAATCATCGTCGGAGACGCCATATCTGAACTCTAAGGTTCCAGTCTCAGCGATGCTGAACCATGCTCTATCGGTATTACTTGCTCCAGTCCCAACAACTGGGGATAGAACTGTGAATGCAGTAACCTCTGGTACGTGATTATCGATTGTGAACTCTCCAGTTGTGGTAATCGTAGAGTCATCAACATCAGTGTCCCAACCCGTCGCACGCATCGTATACGTGCCGTTTGCAACTGACGTGGAATCAAAATTGAACAACCAAGGAGAGCCAGTAAGATTGGTAAGCGTGGAATAGGCATTTCCTTGGGATGCGATTTCAACCAAGATTGAATCGATTGTTCCTGTGCCTGAAATACTTAGCGTGACTGTTTTCAAACCTGTAACAGATTCAGATTGAACTGGGCCGTTTGAAAATCCAATCGTGACTGCTGAGGATGACTGTACTACAGGTTCTTGTTCGAGGTACACTTGGTCGTTGAAATCAAGCGGGAATATGGAAATGAGGAGGAGGGAAATGATGCCGACTGCAACCGCTCTGCCTCCCATGCTTTTCTTACAGATGCGACCACCCTTCAAATCTCCCCTTCTCACAGGAGGTTTTTTGTCAACTTTTTGGCTTATGATGAGATGGGTTCAAGTGCTTTGCATGTCGTGGGAAAAGCATGGCAAGAAGGGCGTATGTAGTCTTCTGTGTATTGCTGATGATGACTTCATTGGCTCCAACCTCTGTTAGTTCCTATGACAGCGGCGGAATTGAAGCGTCTGATTCAACCCTCAGCATTCTGCCTGCCAGCCCTACTGCCGGCGGTTCAATTACAGGCTCATTGACGCTTTCGAATACGAATTCACAAACTGCTTTTGATGTAGAATATTCATTCTACAAAAACGGAATATCCACCAATAATCGTCTAATTACAAGCACTGTCAATATCGATGCAAACGATTTTGAAACCGTTACTGCTCAATGGGACAATCTTGTTGAAGGTGAAAATAAACTGTGGGTGACATATTCCTACAATGGACAGACTGAAGTTGAGTTTTACCATTCATTTATCGTCCAAGGATTACCAAATTTGAGAGTTACCGAAACAATACTTTCTCCTGATACAGATATTCATTCGGGTGATATTATTTCGTTAAGTACAAAGGTTACGAATATCGGTTCTGTTGATGCACCTGCTTCGTACCTTGGCATTAATTATCCCGGTTCAATCACAGACGTGGAACTTCAAACCCCGCTAATCAATGCGAGCGACTACGCATGGGTCAACACGACTTTCACTGCACCCGTTACTGGCTCTTACGATCTTATTCTGACTCCAGATGCTCGTGATGAGATTCTGGAATCAACCGAACAAGGTAAAGACGAAACGGTTTCATTTGTTGTTGAGCCAAGGATGGATTTGTCACACGTTGGAGAGATACTTATCTCAGCAACAGATGGCTCCCTAATCGGCCCATGGGCTGTCTCAGGTTCGATTGCTAGAGAATCGGGTGAAGGTACAATTGACGTTCCAATGGTCATCGATTTACGAGACGGAGCGTCCGTTGTTCGCTCCCTTCAACCCTTCTCAGTGAGTGTCTTTGGAACAGGGTATTCCCAACACGCATGGTCGACCACGATCGAAAGTGCGAACATTGCTGGCCTGAGTAATGGCCAATACACGCTCGCTGCTCGAATTGATCCCTTCCAAACAGGTGGATTTGTGCAAGAAAGCACCGGAAATGATGAAAATATTGCAACCTTCACGCTCCCACAAATACCTGACGTTTACGTCGACCCTCTTGCCTTACCTAATTTGACTTCAGTGTCTGCAGGTCTTCCGATTGACTGGTCAATGACTGCAACGAATACAGGTGACATTTCTGTAGATGGCGCCTTTGTGTATACTTGGGAAGGCCAATCTTTCCAGTCTGGTCTCATTTCGTTACAATCAGGAAACAGCTACACCTACACTGTATCTTTGGCAACTTCGCTAGGGTCACATACGGCTGAATTGGATGTCCAATGGCAACCATCTGGTAATTCATACGATAGAAATCCAACAAACAGTCGTGCAACAGGGTCCGTCCTCGTAGAGGCGAATTTACAACTTGAGTGGGACCAAGATACACAAGTACTCGTCGACAAAGATGGTGAACAGGCTAGTTTCCCACTTGACTCAGGTGAAGAATACACACTCAGTCTTTCTATGAAATCAACCCGTGGGTCTGGTAATGTCACCATTACCTGTAAAAACAGCCAGGTTACATGGTCGGTATCTGAAATTGTTATCGAAAATCCAGGAGACCGTGAAGAGGTTTCATGCACATTCAAAGCATCAGGTAAGATGACCACAGTTCAACTGGTGCATTCTCCTTCATCCACAATGACTTCAACATTTGAACGTTCATACTCGACAGCATTTGTTGAAGGTGGAGGCGGTGCAAACGAAGAGAATAGTGGGACGGGAACAGCGGTTCTTATGTTCATTGGGGCGCTTGTCCTCATTGCATTCCTTGTTGGCGCAATTCTGCTAACAAGAGATAGTGAAGACGACGTAGAACGGGATATTTACAACTATTGTCCATCTTGTGATGGTGAACTTGAAGGCGATGAAAACCGTTGCCCTCATTGTTCCTTCAACCTTCGGAAGGCCCGTTCTCAATTCCACGAATGTAATGCTTGTGGCGAGTCCGTACCTGATCTCATGGAAAACTGTCCATACTGTGGAACAGAGCAAGATGTGAGTTCATACTTTGAGCGACGTGAACGTCGTGTACGAGATGTACCCGAGGAAAAAGAACTAGTATCACTGCCTGATGTGGACGAGAATGAAATTGTCAGCGGTACCGAAGATTTCGCTTCTGCAGTCAAAGAATTTGGTTATGATGAAGATAATCTCGAAGATGAATGGGATGAGAATGTTGTTGCGGCTGAAGAAGAAGTTACTGCTGCATACGATAGACGATATGCTGATGAAATCTCGATGGAAGATATGACTGATGAAGAAATCGAAGAGATGCAGAACCAAGTTGTTACAACTCTAAAGACAGCAAAGGAAGCATTCGAAGGCCATGATTTGGATGCATTCCTGCCGACGAAAGATTCCATGAAGAGCCTCAAGGATGACGGAACCGACAAAGATGGGGATGCTTGGAACACACTCTCAGCAAGTGATGCTGACATCAGAGAGGACTTGTTTGAACTCACAGGTGAAGACGGCGTCCTGCCAGGAGACAAGGTTGTTGTTGGCATGGGCCTAACAGACAGTTCACTTGCAGGAAATGAGATTACAGAGGCTTCCCACAATTTCTCAGTTGAAGATGATTCTAAACCGCTATCGAAAGAATCAGACGAACCGAAGAAAGAGGCAAAACCTCGTCGACGCCCTCGTCGAAAGGCAGAACCAGCTAAGGAGACTGCAGATTGTGGCGCTTGTGGCGCTGTCATTGCAGTCGATGCTAACGAATGTCCAACATGTGGTGCAAAGTTCGAATGATCCATAATATGGGTTGAGAATAACGCCTGTCAGCACTCATAGGGTTCGTCATCGCTTTCGCTCGGTCTACTTTTGCTTCATTCAGGCAACCTGTGTGACAAGAATCTCATGTTTGAACACTTCCCTTTTCGGCGCGCTTTTCATATTCTTGTGCATGCTGGGGTGGTCTATGCAGCATCGTACGCTCGCCGCATTTGTTGCGTTGACAATGCTGCTTGTCTCTTCATCTGGATGCCTGGGTCTGCTTCAGGGGAGAGAGTACATGGAATCTCTTCGAGGAGATCCAGAAGAATCAGAATCACAATCACCTCTTTCAATCGAACACACATTTGTGAATGTTCAGCAAGAAACTTGGGACGAGGATTTCCCTATCGACTCTTCAGTAACTGAAATCTCAGTGTATTTCAAAGCCGCTTTCTTCCTTTCAGACTTGACTGACGATATAGGTCTAGAACCGCGATATGTTGATGTTATGATCAAAGATTCGAATGGGAACGAGATGTGGACAAAAAGAACAACGACAACTGAAAGCACACTTGAAGAAAAGATTGAACCCCAAGAAAATGGTAAATTCTTATCCGGTGATTGGAATGTATTCATTGACGCTAGCGGAGGCGGCCTAGCAGGTATCGGCGAAGACAGTTTCCTGATGACAATTACTGTAACTCGAACCTGTATTGAGTTCCCTCAAGATGGTGGAAAATGCGTCACTCTGTGAACAATGATTGTTCACATGCATGCCTTCTACTGCAGTTTCTGCACTTTCCTTCTCGTTCGTGGTTTCGTTTTGCTCCACCTTCGACCATGACTTTCTGAACTTCTTTGATGGTGCTATACAGCGTTTCCATAGCATGTTCATCCCAAAAGACCTGATGCGCATCATCTTCCCCATACTTTAGAACACCATAAGGAGGGGATTTGTTGGTATTTGTCTCAACAAGTGATACGTACGCCAAGAGTTGCATCCTATGCGATTGATGAGGTTTCTTCGGCACCCTTCCCGTTTTCTGCTCGACAGGGATGAATTCACCATCAATAACGACGATCTGATCGGGCCTTCCTCTCAGTCCGGTTTTCTCATCGAGCAATAATCCACTTGATTTGTCATCATCTGAATACACCAATTGTGTGCCTTCATCTAGTCCTACACGGTTTCTATTCTCAATCATCTCATTCTCGGCAAAGAGAGATTTTTGTAATTGCCAAGTGGCTAAAAATGTCCAGACGAAGGCAGTTACGATGAGAATGAATCCTGCTTGGCTTCGATTATCTGCTGCCGCTAATGCAATTGCATGCAGTCCAATAACGATGGTACAGAGCAAGAGTCCAGCTTCGGTTTTGCCTCCTGAAAACCATCCTCCAAGGAAACCAATAGGATTCCAAGTTGGTTCAAGACCAGTCGCTTCGAAAGTCTGTGAGATTGTTTCAATCTCAGAAACAGTCGGCTCCATGTTAAGCCAATTTCTCCATGGCAAAACGATAGAAAGAATAGCAGCGCCGAGACAAGAAACAGACCACATCGATAGAATTTTGGCCAATTCCATAGGAGAATTAAGCAAATCATCGATGTAAAGGAACGCAATTGAATCAATGGTAAATGCAATTATGATCCCAAACCACCATGTCCAAATTAGAAGTTCTCGGCGTAATTTGATGATCGAAGATTGAAAATCATTCATACCTTCGTGAATTTGTTTATGTTTTTCCATACCGCTGGATATGGCATCACCGACTCCGGCTGCGCCTTCCTTTGCGAGTCGCCATGAAACAGGACAGTATGTGTAACGCTCGAGTTCACTCGCGCTAACTGGTAAAGGTTTTCCATTTGAATCGATGTAAAACCCTTCTGGGCCCTCGCTTCCCTCTGCAAATGTGACCCCCATATGTTCAATTTAAGACTCATCTATTTTGATATCTTCGCATACAATCCCATCTTTTCGGGTGGGGAGATGCTGCGAAGTGGTTAAGAAGAGGGTTTAGGTCGGTTGCTTGCTGAGGCAACAACATGTCGGAAGAAACAGGTCTCTTGATTCCACTTGAACTATACGAAGAGTCTGGTGTAAACATCGGTACAAAACAGAAGAGTGCGGACATGGGTCGCTTCATCGATTCCGTCAATTCTGATGGTCTTTACCTTCTAAATGTGAACGCTACAGATACTCGCGTCCGCATCATCGCTTCATTCCTCAACCAATATGACCCATCTCGAATTATGGTCGTTTCCGCACGACAATACGGACAGAGACCTGCTCGTATGTTTGCAGAAGCAATCGGAGCACTTTCCGCTGTTGGCCGTTTTATTCCTGGAAGCCTAACAAATCCAGCTCTCCGCTCTTACAAAGAGCCAAACGTATTGTTCGTTACAGATCCAGCATCTGACCAACAATCACTCCGTGAAGCAGTTAACACAGGCCTTCCTATCGTTGGTCTTGTCGATGCAAACAACAAGTTGCGAAACGTTGACGTTGCACTTCCTGCAAACAACAAGAGTCGTCACTCCCTCGCTTTGGTTTACTGGCTCCTCTCCAGAGAAGTCCTCAAACTACGTGGCGAAACAACTGATGAGGCATGGGCAGAAGCAAATGACCTCGAAGAATGGAAGTCAACCTTCTGATTCAGCCTTCGGTTGTAAGAAATTAGAAATCGCTTGAGCGGATTCGTCCACATCTGATAACTCATGCATAAGCGTTCGAACAGATTTAGCTCCTGGCAATCCTTTTGAAAATGCAATAGCATGACGTTGCATCGATTGTTTTGCTAGGCCAGTCGTTTCTCGACAGAGTTCAACATATCGATTCCAGCACCATCTTCGACTTGCAAATGCCCTTGATGTTTCACTCATGGATTCCCATGAATCTTCATGTAACTCAACCCATGGTAATTCGGATTCATCCATCCAACCTAATCCCACTTTGATGCTACCAAATACATCAGGGCGTCCAATGGCTGCCCTTCCGACCATCAGTCCAGAGGCATTTGTTAATTCGAGACATCGCTGAGCACTCTCAGCATCTGTAATATCTCCATTTGCTACGACTGGGATATCAACAGCATCAACAGCAATTTGTATGGTCTCCCAATCAGCAATGCCGGAATAGCGTTGTCGAAGAGTCCGTCCATGGATACACAATCTCTGAGCACCTACCTTTTCGAGAGATTGGCAAATATCGACAGCATTGTTCGGTCCTTGGCCAGTACCTAGGCGCATCTTTGCTGTTACGGGTATGTCGACTGCATCAACAATATGTTCGACCATGGAAACAAGTTTCTGAGGCTCACCCATTAGTGCAGCTCCTGCACAGATGCTGGTGACCTTTGGAGCAGGGCAGCCAAAATTAAGGTCGATAACATCAGCACTTTCTTGCAGCATAGAAGCTGCAGTTACCATGTCTTCCATCGCACCGCCAAAGATTTGTGGAATGAATGGAGTTTCTCTTGGATCTGATTCCATTCTTCTCCAGGAAGTGGTTGCCTCTCTGCTTAGGGCAGTACTATTGGTAAATTCGGTGATGGTAATATCTGCACCACACTCTTTGGCCAAGAGGCGATATGGAAGGTCAGAAACGCCAGCCATAGGGGCAAGATAGAGAGGCCTCTCTTCTCCAGACCACGGTTCGAAAACATCGAATCCAATCGTCATCATTCATCGCCCGTTGTCAGCACTTCTTCAATCATATCACCGACGCGTCGGATTCTTCGAAGAACCCGATCTAAGCGAGCAATGACGTTCTGTTTTGCCACTTCTGGAGTCTCACCAATCATTCTGTAACCGAGTGGTAATCGTCCACCAAGTAGGTTCAGAAGGAGCATTTGATCGGTCGAAGTTATCTCATTCATTGCAATTTCAACAATGTCAACTGTCAACTTCCCTTCTTCTAGAGGCTTGAGTAAGGAAGCATGTTGTCCTTCAGGAATCAAGCGCATGAATCCTCCTTTCTTCAACATCCAGTCTTCTCCACGGCGTTGATGTTGGGTCATCATGGCCGACCACAGAGCGAATGGAAGCCGGTCAGTTCGCGGAATTCGTTCGATGAGTCCACATGTTCTAAATCGTTCAAACATCCGCCCCAAGCGTGCTTTCTGCCCGGGTATGGCTTCATCAGCATCGTCTATTGAGATCGGAGTATCCGAGCCAAGAAGCATTTTGAACAGTTGTTCAGAAATTGAGCCTTCACGTAATTCATCACCTGGGCGTTCTCCCAACATTCCTAAATCGGCCATCCATTGAGTGAGTACGCTTGCTCCGCCTTCTTCTTTAGGTGGGCGATAATCCACGATTGCAAGTGTAAGTGGAAGTGCAGAATCCTCAGGCAATTCGTTTGGTAAACGTTCTCCAGTCCGATTCCAATATGGTTCAATACGGTCCATTTTCTGTTCGATCATTAATCGATACTGAATCGAACACAATTCTAAGGCTTGACTGAGTCCTCCACCTCGAAGCATATAACGCCTCCACCCCTTCCCTTCATTTGCAAAGGTAAGCAACCCTGAGTCGATTAATCGAGTGAGATGATGATTCAAAGCAGCAGGAGTCATTGCAAGTTCATCTGCAAGCATTTGCGCATCCCAAGAGCCACCAGGATTCGGAAGAATATGATCTCGCAGAAGGCGATGAATAGGAGATGCAGAACCATAATCTGCAGTTGCTTCTCCTTTTCTGCGAACAAAACAAAACGATTCAACAAACCAACCAACCAATCGATCAATCGAGCGGTCACTCGTTGGCATCGGTATCTCGTCCAACCTTACATTGAGCATGAACATCCACATCAACCGATGGTCTTTGAAGACTGTGCATCAATTGCTTTCTAGAAAGCGGTTATTGAACTCAACGTCGTCGTCCGTCTTCCCATTGATATCGCAATCGCTCAGGACGTTGGAATGTTTCTGGTTCAATATGAGGGCCAATTTCAAGTCGATCTTGACGAAGAATACCTCTACGGCGTAGAACCTTTACTGCGGAATGAACGCTTGCTCGAGAACGGCCTATTCGACGTGCAAGTTCTGCTTGTGTCCTTGGTGTCCCCTCTTCGAGAATTTCATCGACGATTTGCCTCTGAACGGTGGATAACCCAATTGGAAGGCTTGAAGCCACCATTTCTTGACTCGTAGACATCGTCTGTAGAATCTCAACTTGTGCAGGTCCTCCTGCAAAGTAACAGGTTCTGCCATTGACGGGCATCACTGTAATCGAACTATCATTTTGTAAAACATCAAGATGATGTCGTAGCGTTCCATTAGCAGCACTCAGTTCATGTTGAAGTTCTCGATAGCACAGACCAGGATGTCGTTCAAGGGTACGTAGAACTCGCATTCTAAACGGATGTTCGACCTGTTGTCGCTTTGATGCAACTCCACCGAAGGCGAATGCTGAGGCTGCCGATGCAGCTGCAACAACTCCGTGTGCTAATCCAGCCACACCGCCTGCAGCGCCTGCAATTCCTGCAGCGAGCCATGGCCTCTGCCGAACCCATTGTGCAAGAAGTGCCATAAAGTTCGGTTTGCTTTTTGGTATCTTAAACCATCGTCTCTTTGATTCTAAGCGCCGATGATTGAACCCTTGTGGATTTTCATAAATGCAACAAGTGGGGAAAGTAATCTACCACATGTCTTCCCATGTTCAGATAAGCGGTATGTGACTCGAATTGGCGGTCCTTCACTGACACTACGGACAACGAGATCTTCTTCAACAAGGTAACGGAGTTTGTCTGAAAGTGTTCGTGAAGAGATTCCCTTGAGAAGATGTTTCATTTCATTGAATCGTCGGTCTCCAGCGATGTAAAGTGTTGATAGAATCTCAATTGTCCATCGAGAACCAAAAACATCCAATGCTTCAACGGCAGCATCAACCTCCCAAGCGATATCGAATGGCCCTTGAGTTGAATGGTCCGAAAGCAGTGTTCTAATCTGGCCACCAGTTTGTATTGTTTCACCAATTTTATCGCTGATTTCTCTTAATTCAGTCGGAGGTAGTATCATTGGTGGCTCTGGCATATTTGGTCGGAAACACTAGGTATACTTGATTTCTTTTCAACACTTAGCAACAAAACGTGAAAGCGCATGATTCATGAACGGTTTGCTGTTCGTCCAAGTCATGAAGGCTGTAGAGAACGTTGCAATCGTCGGTGCGGGAAACATGGGGTCTGGAATTGCCCAGAAGAGCGCTCAAGAAGCATTCAATGTCCAAATGGTGGACCGAGAGGAACAATATGTTGCTCGTGGCCGTTCAATCATCGAAAATTTTCTTTCAGAAGCCATTGAACGACGTATCTTTTCACAAGCAGAAGTCGACGCTACAATGAATCGAATAACCGATGTCATCGGTGTTGAGAATACTGCTGTCGATACAGATCTTGTCATCGAAGCTGTCTTTGAAGATTTTGACATCAAAACTGCGGTCTTTTCGACACTTGACGAAGTATGTGGAGAAGATACAATTCTTGCATCCAACACCTCATCCCTATCGGTTAATGCTCTTGCTAAAGCAACCGGACGACCTGACCGTTTCGTCGGTCTGCATTTCTTTTATCATCCTGCTAAGAACAGACTTATCGAAGTGATTCCTGCGGAAACAACCTCCAAGGAAACTCTCGATAGAACGGTCCAATACTGCAGAACGCTCGGAAAAGTCGTCATCGTCTGCAAGGATAGGCCAGGATTTGTCGTGAATCGATTCTTTGTTCCTTGGCTCAATGAAGCATGTCTCCTTCTTGAAGAAGGAATTGCGAACGCTGCTCAGATAGATGCCATCTCCCGTAAGGCATTCCGAATCGGATTAGGTCCATTTGGATTGATGAATTTGACAGGACCTCCAATCGCCCTCCATTCAACGGATTATCTTGCAGAACAATTGAACACACCTCGATACGTAGGTGCTCAGAACCTAAGAGATCTGGTTGGAAACAATGAGATGTGGCCAATTGAAGAAGAGGATTCCTACAA
>JABIYX010000198.1 GCA_018666575.1 Methanobacteriota archaeon
AACATGCGCCGGGATAGTTTCTCCGAGTCCGAGCCCCCCTCATAAGCATGTCCGTAGAAAATGTTTGGAGGAATCAAATGTGATTGTAAAAAAAAAATTATTTGGAAATGATATACGGCTCTGTAGGGGTACTTAAACGAAGAAAAAATATCAAATCAATTCTCGGGTTTCCAATCCGAATTTTCATGAATCCATGCATCCCCATCCTCGAGGTGATGAACATTCCCGGGATGGATTGGAAATTCGTTTGTTAAAATCGGTTCTCCACTTGATTGTTCAGAATCAATGAACGTGTGGGTAATGAGTAGCTGAGTATCTGGATTTCTCTCGGCAAGAGATTGAATGTCGTTTGGTTTATGATGATGGTCAGATGGAACCCATTGTGGGAATCCCATTTCAACCACTGCGATTTGAGAACGAGAAATCGCGTTTTCTAGGTTTTCACAAGGACCAGAGTCTCCAGAGTGAACAAGTGAGGCTCCATCCGAATGTTCAAAACGATATCCGTGAGGATCGACGGCGTCATCATGATGGACTTCGAAACGCTCCCAACTCCAGTTGTCGTTTGTTGTTCCATGATCGCTTTCGATGAATTCGATTGAATCAAGGGCGTCATCTAAACTACCAGGGAATGCCAGTTGACAAAGTGTCTGAAAACGCTCTCTGACACCTTTAGCTCCTACAACTGTGAGGGGTTTCAACCGTTCTCTATCTGAGATATATTTTCTCTCGAGGAGTAGAAATGGCAATCCAAACACGTGATCACCGTGAAGATGTGTGACGAAAATAGTTTCAATTTCAGCAGGAGATATACCGGCAATTCTCAGGCTTGCAAGAGCGGTGGGGGGGGCATCGACGATATGGATGCCATCAAGAATCATGAAGGAATGAAGTCGTTGTTTTGGTAGGAAGGCATTGCCCGTTCCTAACAACCTTACTTCGTGGCTCATGGTTTATCCTCTGAGAATCAACTCTTTGAATCCTATGCATGAGGGCTATGGCCGTAAGAGAATGATGATAAGTGTGCCACAATTGGGAAAAACGTCGCGAAGCGATTGGTGAGTTCATGAGTAACTGGTCTGCAAAAAACCCATATGGTTCAAAAATCACTGAATGCTATGTCCTCAATGGAAAGGGCTCCAAAAAAGAGACACGGCACATCGTATTCGATCTTGGCGACTCTGGGCTTGACTACAAGGTGGGGGACGCACTAGGGGTCCTTCCTGAAAATCCACCACATATCGTTGAGGATATCATTGAACTACAAGGATGGGACAGAGAGTATACTGTCACGACTCACAAAGGTGAAAAGGACCTTTACTCCGCTTTGAAGAAAGATTTCGAGGTCCACATGGCAAACAAGAAATTCGTTCAATCTCTTGCAAACAAAGTCGTTTCTTCCGGAATGAATATCTCCATGAGTATTGTTAAGCGTTCACGCAATGGTGTTAATTGGAACTCCGAAGATGAGGGTGATTTACCTCCTGGCCTCTCATCGAGTCTACCATCTGACGATCCAGCGTCTCAAGTCAAAACAATCCTTTCGGATGCTAAAGAGATTGAGAACTATCTTTGGACCCGAGATTACGTTGACATCATGCGTGAGTTCAGCGTGAAATACTCTCCAGAAGAATTCCTTGAACTCATCGATCGACTCAAGCCTCGACTGTATTCGATTGCATCCTCTCACGACGCTCATCCGGGATTGGTAGAATTGACCGTTGGTATTGTTCGATTCAATTACCACGATCGTCAACGTGGTGGTCTTACAACGCAATACATGGCTGACGAAGTAGTTGTCAATGAAACACCAGTTGGTGTATTTATGTCTCCTACAAAATCCTTCATTCTGCCTGAAGACAAAGACATTGATATTATCATGGTCGGTCCAGGAACTGGAATCGCTCCGTTCCGTGCATTTATGGAACAACGTGTTCATGACAAAGCATCCGGTCGTAACTGGCTCTTCTTTGGTGATCAATCTGAAAAGACGGAGTACTATTACAAAGACGAGATCGAAGGTTGGATAGACAGCGGGGACTTGTATCGCTTTACTACCGCTTGGTCACGTGACCAAGAAGAGAAGATCTACGTTCAACATCGCTTGAAAGAACATGGTGCTGAAGTATGGGAATGGTTTGAAAAAGGTGCTTATTTCTACATTTGTGGAGATAAGACCTACATGGCAAAAGACGTTCACAGAGCACTTATTGACATTGCAATTGAACACGGTGGTATGTCGGAAGCAGACGCTACTCATTTCATTGAACAAACAATGATGCGTGAACAAAAGCGTTACCTGCGTGACGTTTACTGATTCACTTAGGAATTAAGTAACCAATTCCAAGCAATCCTACGACATACACGCCTACACCAGCGAAGTTGGCATGTGCAGATAATTGGAAATCATCAGTGATATCCACTGTCCCTAACATGGATGCAATCAAAAAGAGGCCTAAGTAAATTAATTGGATAAACCCAATTAAGATTGGGTACTTTTGGAAAAGGCCAACTGAGAGAAGGGATAAAATTACAAAAACGATGTACGCAAGAGGTGAAAATAAAAGCAGTACAAAAGCGATAGCAAACCATTCAAGTTCATCCTGATTCTCATTGCTATCATTTGGTTCCTCCTCATCATCCTCGAGATCTTCAGTATCAAAATTGGATATTGTTTCAAGTGAATATATTGTACTGCTGTACCCATTCATTGGACATTCAATATCATCGGATTCAACATTTTCATCTGAATTTGTGGCTGATTGGAACTCGACATAGAGCCCTTCACAAACCTCCCTTTCTTCCGAATTTGTGAGCTCTTCATGATCAAAAGTAAGAAACGGAGTAAACATCATCATCGCAGTAAGTATAATTGTTATTATCGGGGCATAGTATGTTTTTTGTGTTCCCCTTTTTCTGTATGTCTTGGTTCTTGATTCAATGTAGGTTACTGGTTGAGAACGTATTTCAACTGGTTGTGTGTTTTGGTATGTTCCATAGGATTGGGCAGGTGCTGATACCGCCTGGTATGGGCTCTGAACGGGGGGTGGGCGTGGAGTCCAGTGGGGGTAGTAAATCTTGGTTGTATCTATTGCTTCTTGATGTGGAGTGCCTGCATTCACGAGTTGCACGAAATACTCTTGAGGATTAGCGTTGATTGTTGATTCAGTATTGCTTGGAGTCCAGTGCGGATAGTAGATTTTGGTAATCTCTATTGCCTCCTGATGTGATGTGCCAGCGTTCACGAGTTGTACGAAATACTCCTGAGGGTCCATGTGACATTGTGATTCTTTTTTATTTGAATAGTTATCGACTACGTTTCGAATCTCCACATGAAGAAATCTTCTCCATCAATGGATTCTAATTGGGATGTGATGAATGGAGATTTTCGAAGGGCTCGGTTTAAGATATGTGCCTCCACTGTTTTTCCTTCTGATTTCATTGCTTCAATTAATTCACGAGTGGTCAATGGGCCATTACGGCGGATGTATCCTACAATCCAATCGGCTTGTTGGCGTTGAAGGCGCTTTTCTTCGGTCCAAAGCCTCCGCATGATTGAAGAAAATGAAACATCTGTTTAAACACATGTTTGAGAAATCTAGTATATGCCAGAAGGGCCTGAGATACACAGAGCTGCACAACGCTTGAGAAATGCTCTGGAAGGTTCTGTAATTACTCATGTAGAATGCCCTTACACAACCATCCAAGGTCAAGAGCATCGTTTTCTTGGAAATCAAGTCATCTCCATAGAAGCCAGATCTAAAGCGATGCTTATCCACATTGGTGAAGATGTTCTGTACAGTCATAACCAACTTTATGGCCGCTGGACAGTGCAGAAAAACTCCACAAAACCAAAGAAAACAAACCGTTCATTACGAATCAAGCTGCAAAATGAAACACATACCGCTTGTCTTTACTCGGCCACAGATATTCAGATCATTGAACCATGGGAAATCGAAGGACATCCCTACATTGCTAAACTTGGGCCTGATGTTGCAAATCAAAACGTTGATTTTGAAGATGTTTTGGAACAAGTGAAGAATCCGAAATTTGGCAGGAGGCAACTTTCGCATATTCTCCTCGATCAAGCCTTCTTAGCAGGCGTGGGTAATTATCTTCGCAGTGAAATCCTCCATTCAGCTCGAATTGATCCTTCTCGTAAACTCAACACTCTCTCAGAAATAGAGCAGAATAATCTTGCACACTCTGCAATTCAAGTTACACAATTGGCCTTCGAGCAACGAGGGGTGACGGTCGAAAAGGGGCTCTATGACCTGCTAAAACAAAATGGGATGTCTCGTCGTCAAGCCAGACATCATGTGTTTACTCGTGATGGCCTGGAATGCCATGAATGTAAAACTAAAATCGTGCACACTCGGTTGAGTGGGAGGCGTCTTGATTTCTGCCCTTCTTGTCAATGTTAAATTCGTTTTATTCTGAGTGGCTTCTGGTTATGGCCGTAGACGAGGTATCCTGCAGGTTCGATAAGGAATCTTTTGGTCATAAACTCCTTTCCAAACATTGGATGTGGTTGGTCAAAGAGAATGACAATTCGTGTCGACCAGCCAACTGAGTCGGTAATCAAACCTTTTGCAGAGTGGCCATCAACCGTTAGTAGCAATGGTTCAAAGTTCTCTTGTCCTGAATCGATCGGGAAATCTGATTCAATAATTTCGGGCTCCGTATTCATATCTCGTATTTGTGACATGAATTGGAAATGAGGCACCGCGTATAATAAGTTTATTACTTATTAAGTATTTATTGACGAGTGCTTATTGAACCGCTTTGCTCATAGGGTGTCTTGGATAACATCGGTACATGGGGTTCTCAAAAGTCTTGATTGCCAACCGTGGAGAAATTGCACTCCGTATTTTGAGAACGCTTCGTGATATGAACATCGAAGCGGCGATAATTTATGGCAAAGAAGATCGTCTTTCCTTACCAGTACGCCTTTCAGATGACGCACATTTTCGAGATGTGATCAATCCACTGGACGCCTATCTCGACATTGAAGCTGTTGTGCAAGCAGCGAAAGATATGGGATGTGATGCAGTTCATCCAGGCTATGGATTCCTTGCTGAAAATGCGACCTTTGTGAAACGCCTCCAAGAAGAAGGAATTACTTTCATTGGACCTAGTTCTGATGTCATTACCTTACTTGGCGATAAAATCGAAGCCCGGGCAGCAATGGAAGCAGCAGGCTTACCTACTGCAAGAGGTTCATCTGAACCCATCTCAGAAGCATCAGTTGCATCAGAACTTGCCGATGAAATTGGCTATCCAGTCATTATCAAGGCCGCTGCTGGAGGGGGTGGGATCGGTATGCAAATCGTTGAGGCCGCAGATGAATTTGAAAGCGCCTTGAAACTCTGTCAATCAAGAGCAAAATCTGCATTCGGGGATTCTCGTGTATTTGTTGAAAAATATATTCAAGGAGCACAACACGTTGAATTTCAAGTTCTTGCAGATGGAAATAAAGCAATTCATTTCGGCGAACGTTTTTGCTCTATTCAACGACGTCATCAAAAGTTGGTTGAAGAAGGGCCTTGGCTTACTCCAGAAAAGCGTGAAGAAATTGGGGCTCTCGTCTGCAGGGGTGCAGAGTCTGTTGGCTACAAAGGTCTTGCAACCTTCGAATTTTTACGTGATGCCAATGGGGATTTCTACTTCCTAGAAGTAAATCCACGAGTTCAAGTTGAGCATACTGTTACTGAACTCATTACCGGGCACAATCTTGTCGAACTCGGTATACGAGTCGCACAAGGGGAATCCCTTCCATTCGCTCAAGAAGACATTACATGGAACGGGCACTCCATCCAATGTCGCTTGAATGCAGAAGATCCACGCGAATTTATTCCAAGTCCTGGACGATTATGGGAATGTCACTTTCCCTCTGGATTTGGAGTGCGTGTAGACACACATGCCCACCCAGGTTACGAAATGCCGGGCAGTTTCGATTCATTGCTTGCGAAGTTACTTGTTTGGGGGAGAGACCGAGAAGATGCGATTCGCAGAATGAGAACTGCCCTTGATGAAACAGTGATTACGGGGGTTGAACACCTTATTCCACTCCACAGAAGAATTATGGATGAAACTGATTTTATCAATGGCGATATCACAATTCAATACATAGACATGCATCAGGAGCTCTTAGGCTGAGGTTGATTTAATGGATGTTCTTATTGTTGGTAGTCTGGCTTACGATAGCATAGCATCTCCTCTCGGCGCTGTAGAAAATGCTCTAGGGGGTTCTGCAACATATGCTGGATTGTCCTGTGCCTTCCATCGAGATCGTTTAGGCCTCGAGTCGATTGGACTTGTGGGAGTTGTTGGTTCAGATTTCCGACAACAAGATCGGGAAATTTTTGAAAATGCTCACTTGGATACTCAAGGCATCGAAACAGTAGATGGAGAAACATTCCGTTGGGTTGGGTCATATGAAGGAACAATGGCTCAAGCAATAACGCACGAAACTCATCTGAACGTGTTTGAGCACTTTGAACCAAAGGTTCCGGAACATGGGAAAACCCCAACCGTAACATTTTGCGCAAACTTACATCCAGGCATTCAACTCTCTGTTCTAGATCAATCCAAGCCAGTTCGATTTTCTATTCTTGATTCAATGAATTTGTGGATTAACATAGCTCATGACACGCTGCTTGAAGCGATGAAGCGCGTCGATATTGTTGTCATCAATGATGGAGAGGCTTCCATGCTTGCTGGCGAAGATAACGTTGTTGCGGCAGCGAAAGCAGTCCAACAAATGGCTTCAATCCCAACACTTGTAGTCAAGAGAGGCGAACACGGAGTGATTGCTCTCCATGGAGATGATACAATTGTCATGCCTTCTTATCCATGCTCAGAGGTTGTCGATCCAACGGGCTGTGGAGATACATTCGCAGGCGCCCTTGCCGCTTGCCTCGCATCAGGTGAAGGTGACATGACCGTTGAAGAGCTACGAAATGCCTTGACCCATGCTACGGTAACTGCAAGTTTTACTCTCGAAGCATTTGGAACTGAAATTCTTGAGAAGATTTCACAAGAGAATTATCAGCAACGATACGATTCTTATTGCAAGATTTCAGGAATCTCAGTCAAATCGTCGTAATCCATGACGCCCCGATTGATGGATTGGTGCAATTTCCTGTGATTCGGTTAAGGAACTAAACGAACGAGGGACTTCTTGTTCTTCCTCGTCTTGTATATGTCCATGCATGTGTTCAACAAGTTCTTCATCAACTCCGTTATCACTTAATTTTGTTATCGAATCTCGAACCTTTCTGATGGATGACATGCCACGGGATACGATTGATTCTTTCGGTTTTTTTGATTTTACAATTTTGTTCTGAGTTTTGTTTGAGCGTACTTGGATACGCTGTAAGGAATTGGCGCCAGTATTTCGACGGAGGATTCCGGACTTCAGGGCAGGTTGAGGTGGTGCCTTTGGTAACTCATGACGTGGCATCGCTTGTTCAGCGAGTGATGGGCGCTCTTCTTTTTCCTCTGAATCAAACAGGTCAAGTGGTATATCAGGCGAGGTAAACATCTCAGTTGTATTTGGGATGTGTGCTCCTTCTGGACCGACATAGCTTGACAGGTGGTTTTGCGGAAGGGGCGTTGTTGCTAACGGTTGTCGATCAAGTGGTAATCCTCTTGCTTGATGCATTCGATGGGATGAACTTCCTTCATGAACTCTGACTTCAGGCGGTAATGGAGCGTCTCCTGTGAAGATTGCATCGCTACGATCTACTGGGCGATGATATTGATGAGTATCATGCTCGCCGTATCCTCTTCGCGTGGAAATATGTTCTCGTCCTCGTGCAATGATTCCATGTTCATTTGTTGGAGGCTGATTCATGATGTCATTGGCCCATCGAGGGATTGTTTCTTCATCGATTTCAAATGCTTCACTTGATGTTGTTTCATTTCCCAAAAAAGACGTAATACTTGCTGAAGGAACCAAATCTACCGGAGGGGCTGGTAATTCTCTGTACGCTTCTTGAGCAGCTTCTCGTGGATAATCGGTGTCCTGATTCATCATTTCAGTACCAATTTTAGCTTGTTCAAGCGTCATCCCCTCATTCATGCGTCCAATCAGCATGGAGAGCTCAAGTAACTTCGAATCGTTTCCATAAATGACATGGCAGTCACCGAGATCCATGTCCAGTGTTAACGTCGGCCGCTTAGTTAGTCCCCAACCTGAAATGAGAATAATGCCTGCCAAGAATGAAAATACACGGAGGTCAGCGGGGGTGATGATTCGCCAGGAAGCATACAATGCACAGACGCCAATAAACGCAATCCATGCTGGGACAAGCGTTGTGTTGTGATGATGCATTCGAGCCACAGAGTCGTATCGGAATTCGAGACAATTTCCATTTTTGAATTCAAACGAGACACGGGAATTGGTAAGACTTGCTCTCGCCTTACCTCCTTCTCCTACCAAGCGTAGCCCGTGAAGAGAAACTCTCTCCCCATTCTCCGCAAGGCGTTCGTTGCGCCTGTTGGTCTGCATCCCATCCCGCAGTAGAACCAGCCCATTATCAATGCATCCCCAAACTATCAGATTGAGAAGGGCGTTCGAGGACGTGAAATGTTAGGCCGAATTATTCCAGTTTACTCAGATTTGCATCGCCCATAATTCGTGGCTTTGAATCGAGTTGAGCGATCAAAACAGAAGGAGGATTTTCAATGCGCTGCAGGAGAGGTGTTTCCCAACGAACGGTTCCAACGCCACCGTCTATTGTTTCAACTCGTCCTACAACAAATTGCAAATCAATTGATGCGTGGAGTACATCTCCAACAGTCAACTTGCGCTTTTGGAAGGGGGATACATTAAGGCTCATTTGAGATAATGAATGAGATTCGAGTGCTAATGGTCTATGGATATCCTTTCGCTTGTCTTCAAATTCTGGCAGAACGATGAGGCATGTTCCGCTCAGAGAATCTTCTTTTGCGTTACGAAGTGCGATTCCTACGCGATCTCCTGCTCCAGCCTTTGGAACATCATCATCCATGACTTGTAAGGATTTGACCGAACCAGTTCCTCCTGAGGGAAGCATCGTGATTTCATCGTGAACAGATACACTTCCAGATTGGACATACCCAATAGCCACGAGACCGATTCCTTTCACGTTGAAGTGTTGGTCTATTGGAACGACAAGTGGCTGTTGTTCCACCTCTTGCAATTCTTCAGCCATCGAATCCATGATGGTATACAGTGCTGTCCTCAAACCTATGCCATCGTCTTTTTCGAACGTCCAGTCTGTGAGCCCTGCTTGCTTGAACAGTGTTTTGACCATATCTTCGTCAACCCATTCGCCTTGAGGCGGGCGAATAACGGCTATTCCTTTGTTGATGTTTGCGCTTGCAAAAGCTACGAGTGCTTCGCCAAGGGTTGCATCGATGGCTGTTATCTCCACGAGACCTGCACGTGCAGCAGATAGTGCATTGAGCAAAGGTCGCAAACGCTCTGGATACTTTGCAGGTCGAATCAAAGAGAGAATCTGCGCTTCTCCGTTGACCATGTCCTTGTTCACGTAGGTGTGGACATCTCTTTGGTCAGTTGGTTTTGCGATACTTCGTGCAAGGTCATCACTTCCAACCATGGCGATGTTGAGGACTGGCATGTGTCAATCCACTGGCCGTTCTTTCATCAATGCTCTCATTCAGAATTACGCTTTGAGAGCATGTTTTCTCGAATTTCTTCGGCCTTCTTCCACTCCTGAATGCCTTCCTCAGATTCGGGAACCAACTGTGGTATTGGAATCGGGCGCATCATCGAATCAATAGCAACCATGAAAAAATATCCTTCACAAATTACTCTGGTTTCCCAATCCGACTTTGTCATGGCACATGCAGTGACTTTAACTCCCGCAGTGTGCGTACTGGTAAACACAACGCGTCCAGTTACTTCGATCAAGTCCCCCTGCCTTGCTGGAGCTTTGAAGGTCAATGTGTCAATAGAAATTGTAACGAATTCTCTGTGTGCAAATTTCGAACATGCGATGCCAGCAGCTTTGTCCATGACTGAGAGTAAACGTCCGCCAAAGAGCGTGTTGTATGAGTTCGTATCTTGAGGAAATACTTCTTCAATCAGCATCACGGGCTCGGTTGAAAATGGCTTCATGTCCAATCCCAACCATCCATCCAATATGAATACATGGAGTGGGAACGGAGATAATTTACTATTTGTTAAGAGAATCTTATGTTTCAAAGCATTGTAGTCATTTAAGCGACGAGGTTTTAGAGCAGAGTCGATACGCATTACATGGGTGAAACCATGGCTTCTACTGATGGACGAACGAAAATTGCATTTTTCCTAGTGACTTTGATGATATTGACACCGCTAGCAACCGCTGCTAGCGTCTCTGATTTTAGCACAGGTACGAGCGAAGTTGAGATTGTTCTCGACGATGCTTCGACGTTTATGAACGAGGTGGATGGTTCGGTTGACTTACCAGTTGGTGAATCGATAACATCGGCGAGCGTTGCTGTCTCGACCTCACCAGCAGTCCACGGTGCACATACGCGAATCGACATTGAAACAATGCCGCGTGTTTGGAATCCGAACTATAACGGCCAAAAGACTGCATTTTCTCAGCCTGCCGATTTCCAATTTGAAGATGGTGCAACTTCCACACCTGTTTCACTCAAGGCTGAAGGTCTGTTGACAGACTTTGAGAGCGAGCAAGCTGGATTCATGGATACGACAACACCTCCGCCGAGTTCAGGCGCACCGTGGTCACATGGTTCGCTCTTTGGCGGAACAATCATTCCTTCAAATTGTGCTTCTGGTAGCGACTGTTGGGGAACTGGATTATTCGACGTTGATTACACGGATGATAACGGCGGTTCAGCATATGAGCAAACACTTCTTTCGCCTACGCTTGACATGACATCTGCTGCTATCAAAGACCCATCAGTCTACTTTGACTCATGGCATCAACTTGCTACACATTCAACTTCGAGTACGAATCCGAATTACAGATACGCTGACTGTGCATATGTAGAAATCCGTTATGCAGATACGCCTGCTTTCGATCCAATTGCAGACCAATTTAACCACATCGATTTCGATATTCAAAATTCAAGCGGTGTATCCTTTGGTTCTGGCTACTACCAGCGAGGAAATGGAGCAGCCAGTCAGAAAATTAACGGAGCATGTAATGGCGTTCAATACGATGACTACGCTCTTGGTGGAACGTCAACTTCAGCGTTTAACACAGATGGTTGGGGCAACATGAAACTCGATCTTTCCGATTACCTCGGAAAATACGTTCAAATCAGATTCGTTCTTGAACACAATAATATCGCCCTATCAAATGGATATTCCTTGGAAAACAATACAATGCCAGGATGGTACATCGATAACTTCCGATTTGGAAGTTTGCTCCCACAATCTGGCTGGATGAGTATACGAAACATCTTGCCAAACGTTGGTGGAGGAGACAATCATCCAAACGGCTTTGGATTGCTTACAATCGAAGCTGAAACCACATCAACTGCAGTTCTCTCTGTCGATGTATTGGATCCTGTTGACGGCCAAATTGTTATGGATGAACACAACAACGCCATGTCTGGTCTAATTGGCTCTGTCCTCGAACTTTGGGACATCAATTCATCGAAATACCCATCAGTCAATCTAAAGTTCAATTTCGATTCTGGCCCGGATCAACTTTCCACACCAATCCTCCACGGTTTCTCGATAGGTACTCGCGTTGGAACTGGTTTCAATCAAACAATCATTTCACCTAATCCTCCTCAAAATGGGATATGGGCGTCTCAAGGACTTGGTGACTTGATGATGTACAACCCTCAAATGACTGATTCTTCCTTCAGTTCTGAAAAGTTGAGATCACACTTTGCTCACCCTATTGCATCGATTACACCGTACATACAGGATGATTGTGCAGAGAGTCCTGAAATATCAGTCTCGATGAATGGCTACGACGTACTTATGCAAAACAATGTCAAGTATACGCTGGGGGAGACTGCAGGAATGCCTTCGTCAGCTTTTGGCTTCTCAGCAGTTCTAAGTTACCAAAACCCATGTGATGTGGCAGGAATGTGGTTCGATCTTGAGTTTGCTCATTATGCTGAAAACGTTCGAATCGACGTTGCTGGTGACGGCGATATCGAGTACGCTTTTGATGAACCAGCCTTCGATATGTTTGGCCGCCAAACATTGTTCATTAGCTCCAAAGATGCAAATGACATTCACTATGGTTCCGATAGCCGCACGCTCAGTCTTGGTCTAAGTGGTTCAGTTGATGGCGGAGAATTCATGCTCCCAGTTGGCGCAACAATTCTTGCAGCAGAAATATCGTTTGAAAACAATCAGATCCTTTCTACAACTGACGTTAATGAAGGATTTGAATGGTCACTTTTGTCTGGTCTTGAAGAAGTAGCATTGGGGAGCATAGGAAATCAAACAGAGGGCTCAGTTGAGATGTATCCTGTGGAAATGAATCTCTCAAGTGCCCTCAATACACTCATGCAAAGCAGTCTTACTCCAACTGCACACATCGATGCGAACGGAAATGGCTGGAAGAAATTCAGATTCAATGTTGAAAGCCTCAACGCAACAAGTGGTTCAACGATGGATCTCATCGGACTTGATGTTGTGTACGATTTAACACACTATCTCTCTACTGGTAACGACTTCGCTTCAGAACTCGCCCAAGGTGTCGCTCTTTCTCCTTCGACATCTGGAAGTGCAACAGTACCAATTGTTGTCCACTCAACCAGCGGAGGTGGGCTATCTCTCTCAAGTCTCTCCGTCATCACCTCTCCAGGGTACGTTACAACAGCGAGTCTCGTTGGGAATCCAATCGGCCTCTATCCAAACGGAGAGATTTACGAAGTCATCACGACACATACTGTCTCTGCGCTCACTGGAGCACAATTCCAAGAAGCAAACCTCATGTTTGAATCGATAACTGGAAGCATTGAACTCTCATACTCTGATCTCAACGGATTTGGCGAAGTAGAAAACTCCAACGGATACATCACTCTCCAATCCTCGAGTGCCACAGATATTACAGAAGGTAAGGAAATCACATGGAGATTCACAGTCAATAACGTCTGGGAAGATACTGAGGAAGTGAAGATTTACGCTGGACAAAAAGCAACAAATGGTGTCAATGGGCTGCCATCTGCAATCGTTCTTGCTCCACCTGGCGGTAATGCTGTCGAAAACGATGTTGGCATTACTGCTTTCTCCGTTCTCAACGATGAGGGGCTTGCTCAAAATCTGGATGCAGGGAACACGAACAGAAATCTGAGACTCACTGGAAGCGTTCGACTGGAAGCACTTTCAGTGTCACCAGATCCTCTTTCTTACTTCACCGTAGTCGAGGAAAGAAGCATCAACAGTTCAGGAGAGACTCCTGTCTTTGAATGGAGTGAGATTGCAAATCAATCAGGAACCATCAGCGGGGACTTTGATTGGACAGTTGACCTTGGACAAACAACAGCTGGCGAACACGTATACCGCTTCAGAATCACTGGCTATGAAGGTGGAGACACTGTTTGCCCGGCTTCAGAATTCAGACCCGATTTGGATTGTGCAATTCCGTTTAATCTAACAATCGATCAATTCGCTCCAGAGTTAGTTTCTGTTAAGGTACTCAATGGACAAGTGGACCCTAATTTCGAAGCGAATTGGAGATCACTTGTTGACGACACATGGGTTATACCATCGAACAATCAATACATCAAGGTTGGAGTAACTGACCTACAAGACTTGCCAGCAACAATCGATCTGCATTACTGGGTTGAATACCAACATGATGCGAACAGCGATGGTGTTGCTGACCAATCTGAATATGCTACAGTCGCCTTAACCGGAGACGGTGCTTATCCAACAGCAAACTACACTGGAAACTACAATGACCTTGCGAACCAAGAGAAAGACCCTGTTGGTAGAGTCAGTATGTTCCTCGAGGGATATGACCTTGCAGGTAACGCAATTGATGCAGGTGAAGCAGGTATCTTCAATGACGAAGTAACCTATGCTTCCATGCCTTCGAAGTCTCCTGAAATTCTTTCTTTCGCTATCGAGAATTCAGCAGGCCGCCCTCTCCTTAATTCCAACCATCCTTCCTATGAAGGCGATTGGAATCAGACAATGTACGCTGGTAATGAGTACCATCTTATTGTCAACGCTGAGGACAGAAATGGTTGGAGAGATATCGGTTACATACGTGTTGATTTGACTAACGACAGAGATGATCTAACTCTCTATTACTTCCCAAGAAACGAGACTGCTTGGACCGATAGCCCTCACATAACAATCGTCGAGGAAAGTGCTGATTCTGATGGGCCTCAACTCTTGAGAATGGATGGAGAGGCACTGGTCAATCCATTTACTGACGAGTTCTATCTCGACCTTCCAATTAAGATCAATTGGGGAATTGTTGGTTTATCAGCACTTGCTTCTCCAGAGATTCACATCGAGGATTTAGATGGGGCATACAAGCGAAAGATTGTTGGTTCAACAACACAGATTACTCAGTGGTATTATTCGGATGGAATTCGACTTGACATTCGAACTGATGAAGCAAACAATCTCATGATTACACCGTTCTTTTCTGACATCACAGGTTCGATTACAGAAGATGTCCGACAAGGATATGTTTTCCCAGGTGATACTGTTTCATTCGCAGGACAATATGCTTACATCGATGGAATCTTTGATAGCGTATTCATTCTTCCTGAAATGGAACTGACACTTGAAGTCACTCGAATGGCAGCTCAACCGAGTACCGCAAATGGCGTTCAATACTTTGCCTATGGCGCTGGTGGAGCGGACGGCTCGAAGCAGGACGGTCAATCAACATTCCACGCCTTCACAGGCGGGTCTTTTGACATCAACATCACTGCTCCGACTTCAACAAACGAATACACCTACACGTTCAGGCTGGTCAATCTCCCAGAGGGAGCAGTTGACAGCACGGATGTCATGTGTTCAACATCGACCTCATTTGGATGTGGTGAGTTTGTTCTCAAAGTTGATGCGAATGCTCCTTCAGTGACCTCGAACACTTGGACTGTTCGCGATGAAGCGAATTCAGTTCTTGATGAAACCATTTCAACTTCGAACTTCAGATGTGTTGATATTGAACTCCAGATTTCTGAGAAGGAGGCTTTGTTTGAAGGCGATGTTTCAGTTGCATGGAAGTTCTATGTTGATCCTACAAACGACATTACATGGCCATACTTTGGTACAATTCATGGAACAGACCCTTTGACTACAGAATTGGCACTCTCGCCTGTTGCAGGCGGATATGCTGCTAGCGCAGACTGTGTTGACCTGTGGCCTGCAGTCGATGACAACGAGTTACCAACTCAAGAACAGATTGGAAATATCGAAGTTGTTTTCTGGATTGAAGGAGCAGATTCAGCTGGTTCTGCGGTTCTCGGTGGAGGGCCAACTCCAGATGGATCCGTTGCACCAATTTACTCCTCTGAAGCACGATACAATTCCCTGTACTCGTTTATCTACGAAGAAGCAAGTTTCGCTGTGAAAGAAGTCGATTTGACTCCACGTTCTCCTGAAGTAGATGAGTCGATGACCTTGACTATCGAAGTTGTCAATACTGGTTCAAAAGCAGGACAGGTGACTCTGCGAGTTCAATCCGTAATTGACGGAGGCATCCCGATTACAGAATCAACCATCACTTCTGAAGCGATTCTTATTGATGGAGAATTGGATGTTGAAGTAACCCTTGAAGCATTCGCAAACCCAACTACAGGAATGTACTATCTCATCTTTGATGATGTAACTGGAGATCTTCTCTACAATGGTTCATCAAGCGGAGATAGTTTCAACGTGAAGGTCGCAAGTGAAAGCGATGATTCAGGTGGATTAATGCTCATCATCGTCATTCTTATCGGACTTATTCTTGTTATGGGAATCGTAGGCCTCGTCCTCATGCGTCGTAATGGTGCTGGTGGGTCTGATGCATACATGTACGAAGATGAAGACGATGGGAAGGCCTATGCCGAACTTCCGGGCCAATACTCTGGTTCACAAAATCCTCCTGCAGATGTAACTCCGCAAATGGCTGAAGCAATGCGTGAATTCCCACAATGGTCACAAGAAGAAATCCAAGGTTACTTTGACCAAGGATGGGATATTGCTACACTCAAGGACTGGGTTAACAACCAGTAAGGACGTGACCTCTTGTCCGTGGAATTGGAATGGGAGGACGTTGTTTGGGAAGACCCTGACGGCGGGAAAATCGTTTTGCATGGTGTTCTTCCAACAACCGTCCATCCACGTCAACTTCGTCCCAGAATCGAATGGCATGCAATCGCTTTACTGGAAGGGCCTGAAATTGAAGATGTCTGGGAACTTGAAGAATCTTCGGAAGTAGAATCGCAAGGAATTAATCTTGCTTCTGCAATTCTTGGAGGCGGAATCGATTCTGTTCTTATTCAGGATTTGATTCAACTTGATGATCTTCAAACAGGCCGATTTCCAGACCCAGAGCCTCGTCGATTACATCGATTAGCACTCCGCCATGACCGTCCAGTGTACTGCATTGAACCAACTCTTGATGATGAGGATTGGGAGTTGCAACGTACAAACGAGGCGAAAGTTTCCACGCATTGGCGTAAACTCCTGGCAATGGTTCGACTCGGAAAGAAGTGGAAAAAAGCAGTGAAACGCCGAATTTTTGATGCTGAGCAACCGCCAAAGAATGTATCACGCAATATGGCTACAGCGAGTGTTCTTACTGCAGCTTGGTGGGACATGACTGAATCGAGAATCAATACTGAACTTTCAAAATCAAGAGACATTAGGTTTGCAAAGAGATTACGTGGAGCACTTTCAAAAGAACGAGAGACCCATGGCAGCAATGCTACAATTCTTGTGCCGATGATTCAAACTTGGAGAATGAGCATACTGGGCTCGTTGCAATCACTACCTGAGGCGGAGGAGATTATTTCATCATCTGGCCCATCGGAGATATCAGAGGGAGAGGAATGAACTCAAATATCGATGTGACAGTTGAGAATCAATTGGTTCGATTCATCTGCCCAAAACCTGTGGATGGCGAGGCTGTTGTGGAGCAATTGGAAGGGCAAAGAGTTGGTGGCATGGTCATCAAGTCACTGCGTCGGCCACGAGCAACACTTGTCATCGATCCACAAGGCCGAATTACAGTCCACGGCACTCATCGTGTTGAAGCCGCTCGCTCGGCAGCAAAGGAACTCCTCCTCAGGCTTGGTCTTGATGATACAGGATTGAAGACAGAACTCGGACCAATCATCGCCTCGTTTACATTCAATACTGCTGTGAATGTTCAATCTATTATGGGTAATCTAGGGGCAGGTGAAGGGCATTATGACGAACGCCTTGATTGCGGTATTATCCATGATGAGAGACACGATCTTATCCTCTACGTTTGGGCAAATGGGAAGTGTATCGTTACGGATGGACGCCATCCAAAGATGGTGGCTATGGCTGCAGTTTACTGGCGCACAAAGTTTTCTGAACTCGGATATTCAACTGCTTGAGGGTTAATGATGACAAGCCCTGTTTCCAAATGGAATGGGCCGATTTTAGACAATCATTTCCATCTCAATAGGAAGGGGAGATATCTTGATGCTGCAAAGGATTTCAAGAATCAAGGTGGTACTCATCTGGTTCTGGTTCATTGTCCTGATTTTTCTTCTCCACCGACACATATCGATGAGCATAGAACAACTTACGCAGATACAATCGCAATGGCCGATGAAGTACGCTCTCATCATGAACTAAATGTACGAGTTGTGCTCGGGCCTCATCCTGCTGCTTTTGCTCATCAATTCATCAAATGGATGGATGAAGATAAAGAGGGTGGAGCGGAGCGTGCATGTGAAAATTATCGAGATAGCATCGATGCAGCTCTCGAGTTTGTCAATGAAGGAAAGGCCCATGCTATCGGGGAAGTAGGGCGCCCACATTGGCCCGTTTCGGATGAAATCTGGAGTCTGTCAAACATGTTGCTCGAAGAAACAATGTCTATGGCTGCGAAAGAGAACATCGCACTTCAACTTCATGTCGAAGGTGAACTGGATTCAACATATCGTGACTTATCGGACATGGCTGAAAAAGTGAATCTTCCGAAGCACAAACTCGTGCGCCATTATTCACCGCCTCAAATCAATGAAGAAATGACTCGTGGCCTGACTTCCAGTGTTCTTATTGGAAAAGGAGCTCTTGAACCTTTGATGGAAACATATGAACGAAACAAAACCGGTTTTATGCTTGAGACCGACTATATGGATGATCCAAGAAGACCTGGTGCTGTTTTGGGCCCCAAAACTGTACCGAAGAGAACGCAACAACTTTTGGAAGCAGGAATGGATGAAGATGCATTATGGCGCTGTCATGTCGATGTTCCTAACGCAATATACGGTATCAATGAAGATTGAATCATTTCCCTTCCATATCGCCATCACATTCATCATAGGGTTATGATTCGAAGATGTATGGCAGAAGGGCACGGTCACCTCCGATCAGCAGTTGTTCTGGTACTCCTCATACCTCTGCTGATGCCGTTTGCATCAGCTCAAGGAGGTATTGCATCCGTCTCATTGGATTGTGGGGACGACCCGGTCATGAATGTCAATCCTGCTGAATATCAAGATGTTGATTTGATTTGCACCATTACCAACGATGGTCAATTTCTCGCTGAAGAGATTAAAATTGTAGAGGAATGGGACGGAAATCCAACAGTTGCCATGGTGCTTTCTGAGGATACCTTCACTCTCGATACAGGTGAGGAAGAAGACTTCACTGTAACTTTTATCGGAAACTCGAAAATTGAGGCTTCTTTTGAATCTGAATTTGTGCTTGAAGCTTCAGTGACTTCATGGGGTGGCATACCTATCGAGGGGGCGTTTTTCGCAGGGAATTCAACTCATACAGGTGATTTCACAATCGCAAAGTACGGCCTGGTTACACTTGACCTTCCTGATACATCCTCGCGTAATATGGTGACAAGCGAAGAGGTTTCTGTAACATTCCAAGTCGAAAATGATGGCAATGCTGAAGATAAGATTGAAATCCAGGTTTCAAATTCAAACGAACTCGAAATGCTTGGATTCATCTTTACCGCAGGCACCTACTTCTCAGAAAGAGTACAAGCTGATGGAATTTCATCTCAATTTGAATTAATCATTCGTGCACCTAGCGATGCTGCTGAAGAAATACGTTCAGCAATTACTATTGTCGCTACGAGCGACAATGATGATTCTGAATCTGATTCTGTAACTTTCGACCTTATCGTAGCGGCAGAGGATGAATCCTCTGCTTTAGGTGGCCTCTCTCTTGAGAACACAGATGATTTGGCCATGTATGGAGCAATTGGCGGAGGTGTGCTTTTCGTTATCTTCTTACTCGTTATCATTTCTCGTATCTCTAAGCGAAATTCATCCAGAAATGTTGCAGTAGAGGAAGAACCAGCAGAAAAAGCAATAGAAATTGATGATGAATTTGATCTCGATTTCGATTTTGAAGAGAATGACGATTTTGAATCGGACGACCTCGATGCTATGTTTGACGATTTGTAACGCCGTCGCCTTTTTCTTCAAGGTCGAGTAAGGCCAATATTTGAGTCAAAAGAAGGGGAATACTCAAAGACGTGGTGTGCTGGGTAACACCTGCGATTGGTGAGATGCGGATGCTAGGTCTAAAGGGAAAAACAGCCGTTGTGTTTGGAGTTGCGAGTGAAGATTCGATTGCTTGGGCAATCTGTCAACAACTTGCAGAGGCAGGAGTTGACTTGTTTTTAGGCTTCCAAAAGCGCTTCATGTCGCGTGTTTTTCAACTAAAAGACAAACTTCCAGCAATCAAGGGGTTTTACCCACTTGACGTCGCAAAGGACGAAACGACAGGTGAATTCTTTGAGGCCTTCTCTAAAGAGCATCCAGGTAGGAAGATCGATATTCTCGTTCATGCAATTGGATTCGCTCCAAGAAGTTGCTTTGACAGGCCAATTCTTTTTGTTGAAGATGCGGATATCAATACTGCAATGACGATTTCAGCCAATTCATTGCAACGATGTTTGAAATTCGCTATGCCTCATCTCAGCGAAGGTTCATCCACCATCACTCTAACCTATGCTGCTTCAACCCGTTTCGTCCCATCATATGGGATTATGTCGATGGCTAAGGCTGCTTTAGAATGCTGGACGAGAGAACTGGCTTGCCATCTCGGGCCTCACGGTCATCGTGTCAACAGTATCTCTTCAGGACCGATACGAACTATTGCAGCATCAGGTATTCCCGGATTCGATAAAATTCTTGATCACGTTCAAGCAAATGCTCCTTTGAGGCGAAATGTCAGTCAATCAGATGTCGCTGGAACAACCCTTTGGCTCGCAAGCCCTCTCTCAGCCGGTGTAACCGGACAATGCATCCACGTCGATGCTGGATATTCAATCACTATGGTGCCTCAGAGCATCATGGACGTATGAGGTGAACAAGATGACCATCACAACCGATGACGGAAAACCCTGTGAAGGACTTGAACAAGGTCCCTTTGAACCGATTGCAGTAATTGGTGTTGCGGCAATGATGCCAGATGCTCCAGACCTCGAGGCGTTTTGGCAGAACATAATAGACTCACACGTAAGTATTCGTGAAGTACAAGAAGGTCGTTGGCCAGGTCCAGTCGATCATTTCTGGACTGAAGGGAAACCAGGCAATATCAAACACGGCTTCACCTATTCAAAGATCGGAGCCTTCGTAGAAGGATATGAGTTTGATTGGAGGAGATGGAGGCAACCACCAGGTACGCTTCCTCAAATTGACCCGTGCCAACTCTGGGCGGTTTCAGTATCAGCAAAAGCAATCGAACAAGCAGGATATGGGGACGATGGAAAGGTATTCCCTCGTGAACGAGCAGGTGTTGTTTTTGCTAACGCTCTAGGCGGTGAAAACAGAAATCTATCCAACATCCGTGTATGGTCAAATCACACGGCTGAACTTGCTAAGCAGCATGGTATGCCAGCATCTGCAAAGGAATCCTTCATGGAAGATGTGAACGAACAATCTCCTAAAGTCGATGAAGACACAATGCCGGGGGAACTTGCAAATGTTGTTTCTGGAAGAGTTGCAAATCTCCTTGACCTTCAAGGGCCAAATCACGCAATGGATGCAGCATGTGCATCTTCGATGGCTGCCGTCATGGATGCATGCCGCCTCTTGCAAACACGACAAGCAGATGTCATGCTTGCTGGTGCAACAGATCGAACAATGGATCCTGCAACCTATGCAAAATTTAGCGCGATTGGTGCCCTTTCACCAACTCATTCAACGCCGTTTGATGCTCGTGCCAATGGATTCGTAATGGGAGAGGGAGCAGGAGTCATGGTGCTTAAGCGCCTATCGGACGCTATCTCTGACGATGACATCATCCATGCGGTAATTCGGGGTGTTGGCGGTTCATCAGATGGACGAGGTAAAGGAATCACGGCGCCAAGTCAACGCGGACAAATCCAAGCGATTGCTCGTGCCTACAACCAAGCAGGATATCCTGCCTCATCTGTTGAATTAGTCGAAGCCCATGGGACATCGACAAAGGTGGGAGATGCCACCGAACTTTCGACACTCACACGATTGTGGACCGATGCAGAATCCGGAGATAACGTGGCAGTAGGCTCCATCAAATCACAAATCGGCCACTTGAAGGCAGCTGCAGGAATTGCAGGTATTATCAAATCGGTTATGGCACTTCATCACCGAACAATACCGCCTTCTGCAGGCTTCGAAACACCCAATCCAACCGTCGATTGGCCAAACATTCCTTTCTTTGTTCCAACGCAAGCAAGAGAATGGCCCGTGCCAAGTAATCATCCACGTAGAGCCGGTGTTTCCGCATTCGGTTTCGGAGGAACAAATTTCCATATCGCACTCGAAGGATATGACCCGTCATACCATCAAGAGATGGCTCAGGATTGGGATGCTCGTTGGCAATCCTATGCTCGCTCATCCTCAGGTTCAGCACCGTCCATTCTCGATGCTACAGCTAAACCATCCTTGACACATGAGGCTATGAAATCCATTGAAGGAGGCGTACTTCTCCTCTCAGGTGGTTCAATCGAGGAACTCACTGCAAGGCTTTCTACAACTGAATTTGAAGGAGCACTCTTTGATTCTGATCCACGTGGTCTCCGTCTTTCAATGGCCTTACAAGATGAGAGTACGGACTTCAAAGCAGATGCCGAATGCCGGATGGCACTTGTTGCTACATCTTGGGCTGAGTTTGAAAAGAGAAAGACTCTCGCTCTAAGTTCACTTTCTGACAAAGCAAAATGGGGCTTCTTGCAAGCACAAGGCATCCTCGTAAGCGATGAAGCAAGTCTTCCATCTGGGGCAAAGATTGCTCACATGTATCCTGGTCAAGGTTCTCAATATGTGGGGATGACTACAGATCTCTTCAATCGATACGGGCCTGTACAACACGTTTGGGAAGCATCTGATTCCACAATGGTTGAGGTACTCGATGGTGAAACACTCTCTTCGTTCGTCCTAAGAGAAGGACTCGATAAGGAAGAACGAATTGCTGCTGAGCATAAACTCAAGCAAACCGAATACACTCAACCTGCAATGTTAACTGCAGATCTGGCAATTGAGCATGCACTAAATGCCTATGGGCATCATCCAGATATGGTCGCAGGTCACTCTTTAGGCGAGTATGCTGCACTTATGGCATCTGGAATTCTCAACATGGACGGGGCTCTACGAGCCGCAGCAGCTCGTGGTACTGAGATGGGATCTGTTGAAATCGATGACAAAGGACTCATGGCGAGTGTTACTGCTCCATACGAAGATGTTGATCGTATACTCTCCTCCTCGGATGGCTATGTCATCGCAGC
>JABIYX010000142.1 GCA_018666575.1 Methanobacteriota archaeon
TCAACAATGAGAGGTTTCGTGAATCCATCCCATCGAAGAGTCATATCGAGCAATTTTTTCATGTTCTTTACTTTAATTTCTTCATGAGGTTTGAGCCATTCGAGAGGGACGAGCCGCACATCAGATTCATCCCAAGCCATGACATTGCCAATCAAATTCACGGGATAATGCTTTTTCTTGCTTGAGCAACGGACAACACAGGGGGAGATGTATGGAACCGACGAATGGCATGATTGCAAAACCCCTCACTCATGAATTGGCAGAAATGGTTCAAAACCTTCCACCAAGTCTGATAGAAATTGTTGATTGGTTTGAAAATCAGGACCACTCGGTTTGGATTGTTGGCGGAGCAATACGTAACGCACTGCTCAAGATACCTATCATTGAATATGATTTAGCGACCACCATGGTGCCTGAAGGTATGAAAGAATATCCAGATACGATCCCAACTGGGGAAAAATTTGGAACCATCACGTTTCGATCACAAGGTGATTTCTACGAGATTACTACGCTCAGAACCGAAAAAGGGTACGGAGATGGGCGACGACCTGATGAAGTTGAATGGGGGCTTTCTCTTTCAGTCGATTTATCGCGCCGAGATCTTTCAATGAATTCAATGGCTTTGGATGTCAAGAAAGGTGTGTACTACGACCCATATGGGGGCTATGAAGATCTTCAAAGGAAGAGAATCTGCGCCGTTGGCGAACCAAAATCAAGACTTTCGGAAGATGCATTACGAATCCTGAGAACATATCGGTTCATGGACCAGGGTGTTGCTGGTGTATGGAAGCCTGAACGAGCCTTAGCCAATGCTTTGAGATCCACAAGAAGCATGCTCTCAAAGATAGCTCCAGAAAGAATCTGGTCAGAATTTAAACGAATTCTTGTTGGCAAAAACGCTTCATGTATACTACAACAAATGGCTGATGATGGTGTACTTCGTCAAATCTTTGAGTTCGATTGGATGTTGGACGATTATCGAATATCTTCACTTGATCGCCTCGATGGAAATGATGTCCTAGATAGGCTCGTAGTCCTTTTCCGTGATGCTCCTCTAGAAACATGCGAAGAGGTATGCAGAACACTGAAACTTAGCAATAAGGAAAAGAAAACCCTCTCATTTCGTCATTCTTGCTTAGGACATGTACCAGAACTCTTGGATTCAAGTCTACGTATCCACCAATTTGTACTAGGTGATTGGGCACTACAGCACCTAAAGATTGAAACTCTTTTTGCCCCCTTAAATCAAAATCGATATTCTAAAGATGAGATTGAACGACGTATTTCAAGAAATCGAACATTGATGAGGAACAAATCCTCCAAACCTTTAGCGACTGGAGAATGGATAATGGCTCAGACAAATATGCACCAAGGGCCAAAACTTGGCGCATTGAAAAACTGGTTGCATCGAGAACAGATTGCTCGAAATCTCACTGACTTGGAGCAAATAGGAACTCTCCTCTGCACCTTATCCTGGCATGAGGAGGAGTTCGCTCATTGGCCAAAACTTCAATTTCCGTAGGAGACAGTTTGATACCTTACGACGAAATGGGGTGAATGAATACTATGTCTGCTGCAAGGAGTATGGTCCAAGAAAAAATGCGCAAGCACATCCAGCAAATGGTTTCTACAAACCCGATGATTGGTCAACTAAATGAGCAATTCACGAGTTGGTTACTCGGTTCTGGGTTAACAGGAATAGAGATTGCCAACACAATTGATTCAAACAAAGATGCTGTTATTCAACCGCATGAACTCGCTGCAGCATTGAAACAGACCACTGGAACTGAACCTCCTGGCTGGGTCATTAATGGCCTCCTCACACTCCTTGATTCTGACAATGATAAGACTGTTACAGTCGGAGATTTATTCACGTATTTCGAGCAAATCGGGTTACCCCTAGGGGTACCAGATCCTGCTGAACAAGAAGCTGCTCGTAAGGCTGCTGAACAAGAAGCCGCTCGTAAGGCTGCTGAACAAGAAGCTGCTCGTAAGGCTGTTGAACAAAAAGCTGCTCGTAAGGCTGTTGAACAAGAAGCTGCTCGTAAGGCTGCTGAACAAAAACTTGAGGCATCAATGGAAGAAATCGATATGGAATTGCAAGATGTTTCAACTCCTGAAAGCGTTAATGATGTACCTGAAGAAAGTAAGGTTGGAGGTCAGGCAAGCCCCAGTTCATCAAACCCCTCTGAACACAATCATCTCCAAATAATCGAAGCACTAAATTCTATGAAACTAAGCAGTCAGATAAGAGAGGCTGTGAAGAACACATCAATGAATCATCACTTTTCGGTGAAGATAGAAAAAATCGAATCAACTCTCATGGGTCATGATTCTTTCAAAAACGGAAAAACCATTGTCGGAAGACTTGTTGATGAAGATTCAGTAGAAATTGAACTCCTCTTTCAGGCGGTTGAAAACGAATCCGTAAACAACTTCCAAGCAAATCATATCATTGAAATCGACGCTCACATTGCCAATTGGAACATTGGTAGAAAGCGTGCTGTTTTCTCAGTTCACTCGTACAATTACGATTGATCACAGAAGACTTCGTGCAATAACAATACGTTGGACTTCTTGCGTTCCTTCGTAGATTTGTGTAATCTTGGCATCACGGAAAAATCGCTCAACAGGGAATTCCTTGGTATATCCGTATCCGCCATGAATCTGAATTGCTCGTTCTGATACCCACATAGCGGTATCTCCAGCAAACAACTTGGCCATACTTGCTTCTTTAGAGTGACGTGGACCTCCATGCTCGTAGTGCTGTTGTTTTGACCAAGATGCTTTGTAGACAAGATGGCGAGCAGCATCGATTTTTGTTGCCATATCTGCAAGGTATCCCATAATCATCTGATGATGGGCGATTGGTTTGCCAAATGCCTCTCTTTCATGAGCATAGCGAAGAGAGGCTTCGTAAGCACCTTGAGCAATTCCAAGGGCTTGTGCAGCAATACCGATTCGTGAATTATCTAAGGCATTCATGGCAATTGGGAACCCATTCCCAGCACCCTTCAGTACATTTTCAACAGGCACTTTGCAGTTCTTGAGAACGAGAGTGCAGGTATCAGAAGAGCGTATTCCGAGTTTGTCTTCCTTCTTCCCAACAGAGAACCCATCAAAAGATGAGTCGACAATAAATGCCGTTGTACCGCCATGCTTCTTGACGCCGTAATCAGGATGATCCACATCTTTTGCGAACAAAACAATGATTTTCGCCTGTGCACCGTTGGTGACCCACATTTTTTCTCCATTGAGAACATAGTGTGTCCCATCTTCGGAAAGTTTTGCTTTACAAATCATTGCAGCAGCGTCTGTCCCCGCACCTGCTTCAGAAAGTGAGTATGCCCCTACATCGCCTGCAGCAAGCCTATTTAGATAAGTTTTCTTTTGATACTCATCTCCATGAAGTGCTATAGTTTTAGCACATAGACCAACATGTACACAGTACATTACCGAGAAAGAAGGGTCGACTCTTGCCAGTTCTTCTACAATGATAGATTCAGAGATGTCGTCCACTGGTGACCCCCCATATTCTTCTGGGATTGTAACGCCTTGCAAACCGTATTCAATGAACTGTAGCCATTCCTCAGCAGGAGGGATTTGGTTTTTATCACGATGTTCGATTGTTGGAGCCAAAACGGATTCTGCAAAGTCTCTAACCATTTCTCGAATCATGTCTTGTTCGTCTGTTGATTTGTAATCCAAACTCTCACCAATACGACGCTAGGGCGCATCTCTCTTAATGAATGTGTAATCCCCGTGTCCCATCAAAAATAGCGATGATTCAAATAGGAGTTGAAAGAGCCGCGAGTAGGTGACATGACTTGGATGAAGAAGTCGTTGAGTTTAACATAGCCCACAATCGTAAATATTCGATTGACCATTTATGGTATCAAGAAAAAGATGATGAGAAAATCATGGTCGGTATAAGCGAATTCCTCGGCGTAGAAATTGGCGAAGTACTCCGTGTCATTCTCCCTCAAGCCGAAACAATCGTTGACGAGGGGCAGGACATGTTCTCATTGTGGACTGCAGAAGAAAAAATTGCTTTTACCGCTCCGTTCTCAGGAACAATTACTGAAGTAAACGGAGAGGTAGAAATCAATCCAGATCTCGTCAATGAATCTGCATATGACCTAGGCTGGATTCTTGTGCTTCAACCATTCCAATTGGACATGGAGAATCTACTCGAACCTGACGAGTACGTAGAGTACCTCTCTGAAATTTGAGTAAAGACGTGGAATCATGTCAGATGCTATTCAACGATTAACGACCTCGCTCAAGGAGGCTCCTGTCGTTTGGAAGGGCGATTACCCTTACTTTATCCACCCACTTACTGATGGAGTACCTCGCTTGGAAGCAGATGTATTCCAAGCAGTTGTTGACCTCGTGTTTGATTCAGTTGATTGGAGCAAAATCGATATTCTACTCGGGATTGAAGCCATGGGCCTCCCGCTAACATCTTCACTATCCTTGAGAACTGGTCTGCCACAAGTTGTTGCTCGAAAGCGCTCCTATGGACTTGAGGGGGAGATTACAATTGACCAAACCACTGGCTATTCCAAAGGAAGCATGTACCTCAATGACATCAATCCAGGGGAATCCATTGCGATTGTCGATGATGTCCTTTCAACGGGTGGTACATTAGACGCAGTCATCAAAGGCGTTGAAAGAGCAGGAGCGCACGTCTCGACAATTGTCGCGGTTGTCGAAAAAGGACCGGGTCTAAAAATGCTCAAAGAAAAATATCCAGCTATTGACATATCTTCCATTGTTCGATTGACAATGAATGGTGCAGAGATAGTACTTCTGGACGAGGTGGCATGATGGACCTAAGTAGACACGATTTCAAACTTGAGGAATTAATTGGACGTATTCAAGAAAACGATCATCGGCTTGTAGCACTACAAGTACCTGAAGGATTGAAAATGCAGGCCTTAGAAATGATGGACGAAATAGAAACTGCATCAAGTGCAAAGGTCGTACTAGCAGCAGATCCTTGTTACGGCGCATGTGATCTTGTCCATGATAAAATGCAGATGATGGGTGTCGAGTTAGTCGCTCACATGGGTCACTCTCAGATGAACATCGAATCAGGGATGCCGACCCAATTTATTGACGTCACATACGATGGAGACCCTGATTTGGCCCCAGTTATGCCTATGTTGAATAAGCATCTTGCCATTGCAAAAGGTCGAATGGAAAATCAACATATTGAGACTGAACTGACTGAAGAAGAAGCTCAAGAACGGTTTACTGATGCTGTAGGAAGAATGACTCCTCTCAAAAACACAAAGTTGGGTCTTGTAGGAAGTATCCAACATCTTCACCTTTTACCAGACTTTCACGACCGTCTTGAAAAAGCAGGATTTGACGTAACAATACCAATGGGTGGAGCGCGTTTGACCTTCCCCGGACAAGTTCTTGGTTGCAATTATTCTGGTGATGACGATACAATTGGACACTACCTCTTCCTCGGAAGCGGAGATTTCCATCCAATTGGATTGGTATTGCACACAGGAAAGCCACTCGCTATGCTCGATCCTTACTCAGGTGATGCAATTGAAATGTCCTTCGAACGCATTGAGCGTATTCTTCGACAGCGCTCAGGTCTGATCATGTCTTCAATGGACGCAAACAGATTTGGAATCCTTATCGGTGAGAAACCTGGCCAAATGCGCCGTACTCTGGCTCTTCGAATGAAAAGATTACTTGAGAAACACGGGAAAAAGGGATATCTCCTAGCATTAGAACACGTGGGACCTGAACTCATTGATTTCTATCCTGTCGATGCATTTGTCAATACTGCATGCCCTCGTATTGCGATTGATGATGCTGTAAAATATGCAAAACCACTCATCACTCCATATGAACTAGAAGTTGCGCTTGGCGAAAAGAAATGGGAAATGGGATATCAGTTTGATGAGATACCCTGAGACTCGACTTTTCATTCTGATTGAGTGCGAGTATTCAAGAACGGTTGGCGACAAGAGTCGACCAGCATGAGCGACTACCTCGATCGAATTGGTTCTGGTCTAATTCTTCTAGACCCTGGTCCATTGGATTATGATTTCATACCAGAAATAATGGTTGGTCGCGAAGAGATTCAGAGTAGCCTTGCAGCGAAGTTTCATTCTATTGCTCACCCGAATAGCAGTGCTAACGTTGTCATTACTGGGCCTGTAGGGAGCGGAAAAACACTCCTTGCAAGAACGTTCTGTCGAGATATTGAACATCATCTACGAAATAAACGCCAAATCCGAAGCGTTCACATCAACTGTCGAAATGCAACGACGAATGTACGAGTTGCGCAACGAATCGTTCAGACCTTAGATGCTGGCCATCCAGATAGAGGGCTTTCGATGGGCGAGTTGTTGAACAGCCTTCGCCGTCTACTACGCTCGAGTGAACGACATCTGATTATTGTCCTCGATGAAGTGGATCATCTTTTGCGAAAATCAGGAAATGATTTGATTTACCAACTTCTTCGTATTGATGAGGATCAAGAGGGCAGCGGTACAATATCACTTATTCTGATTAGTCAAGAACAAGTTCTTGATGTTCTTGAAAATGCAGTCATTTCTCGATTTGGACACACAAATCACATACCCATCCCATCGTACGAGTACGAGGGGTTGTTAGCGATTACCCGGCAACGAGCTGAAGCATCGCTAAACCCACAATCATGGACTGAGGAAATTCTCAAACTCATTGCAACGTCAGCTGCACCATCTGGTGATGCTCGTCAAGTCATTGAATTACTCAATGGTGCTGTCGAACATGCAGAATCAGACGGTAGATCAATGCTTGAACCAGAACATGTTCAGGCACGTGCTAGATCCATACCACAGGTCATGCCCGAGGATGTACTCGATGAATTGACAGGACACTCCATGTTGGTCCTCTTGGGGATCTGCCGACGTCTGAGAAAGGTGGAATTCATGACAAGCAAAGATGTCGAATCGATGTATGCAGTTGTATGTGAAGAATATGAAGTAAAACCTCGAAGTCATACAACAGTTTGGAAATATCTCAAAAAAATTGAGGAGTTGAGTATTATTGACACTCGTGTTGATACTGTTGACGATGGCCGCGGAAGAACAACGCATATTGCGATGGCGCATGCTCTTCCGATGGATGTTGCTGGCAGAATTGAAGGCCGTGTTGGTAAAAAACTGAATCGATGATGAATCAAGCCAATGCGGTGAGGCTAAATAGGGGTCGTTTGTCGCTAAGTTGCTAGAGGAATGCTTTATGGCTGAAGGAAACTCATTTGTTGCAGTGGTCAATGATACCACAACCAAGTTGACTCGAACCACATCCAGTGGTAAGGAAAAGACGTACTCCCCGTCATACAAGACGGTTATTTCCGGTACAAACCATGCTCAATTACTCGGAAAGAAGATCGGCGATGTTATCGAAGGTGTCTTCGTTGGCGAAGGAGAATCTCTCCTCACCGGCTACAAACTCGAAATCACTGGAGGCTCAGACAAGACTGGCACTCCAATGCGTCGTGACCTTCAAGGTGGCTCCCGACAAGCAATTCTTGTTACTGCATCTACAGGTTTCAAAGGACATTACCTTGTCTCCAAGACCAAGAAAGGTGAAAAGAAGCGTTTCCGATACAAGCCAGAAGGTATGCGAATGCGCAGGGTATTCCGTGGAAACACAATTACTCAAGACACCCGTCAAATCAACCTGAAAGTTGTCGATGCAGGAAACATCGGACTTGACACATTGCTCGGTGCGGGCGAAGGTGCAGCACCAGCGGAGTGAAACCCGAGAGGGTCATCGTTGAATAAGGA
>JABIYX010000115.1 GCA_018666575.1 Methanobacteriota archaeon
CAGAATCGGTGAGAATGGTCACTGTCGCATATCCCATTATCGTACCTGATGGTGTACGCTCAACTTGAACCTCTGAGATACGATCGAAGAGGATTCTGCGATGTGCGCGACTCAATAGGAATGCATGTTTGAAGATTACAGCGTTGCTTGTGATCGCATAATCAAAACTACGTTGGTAATAGAAGACGAGCCCCCAGAAGGAGACTGACAAAGCAATACCTGCGATGAGGAAATTGTAATCAAAGCCAAGGAAACGATCAACGTCTGAATCAGAGAACAATTCACGTATTAAGGCGATAAGACCGTCGATTTGGATAAGAACTGGGAGAAGTGTAGCAACAAGCAACCACACAGTCACCCATCTGCCTGAGGTAGACGTATTTAGCATTCGATTGAACCAAGTAATTGTTCCCATAACGATGACAAAACCAAATGGTAACGCAGAGCCTCCAAGTTCCATCAGCCAGACAATTGCTTTTGCGACACCGCCAGAATCTTCGCTAATGAGCATGTCTGGTTTCCAAAATATAATGTGGACGCCGAAAACAAGTAAACCTAGAACATACATGTTGAGAAAGCCAACCCCGCTTGGTTGCTTTGTGAGCAGAACTTCTTCACCTTCGATCAACTTGAATCGACTTTTCATTCCTTCTTGCTTATCAGATGCGGATATTTCATCCGAATCCGATTGAACTTCTGGCTCTTCAGTCGCCTCTGCATCCTCGCTCATTTCTATGCCTCAGGGTTCTCTTATCACACTGGGTCATAAGTCCTCCCCCATCAGCAGGCCAGTTTTGGCTGAGTTTTTCTCAATGGAGGAAGCCCCAACTATGCTCTGCGTTTCCTCTCAACCATTCGTATTCCGATTTTTCGCGCACTCCAAATTCATCTTCAATTTTTAATTCGTTAACAATCAGTGGATATTCGTTGTAGGTTAGATGAGACCAGAGGCCGCCTCGTGTTGGCTGATGAAAATCCCAATGCGCTCGTTCCACGGCTTGTGCTGAAATGTGTATCGAAGTCCTTCCATTTTTCAGATTAACCTCGAAATGTGGCAACTTGTTGGACTGCTTATTCTTCTTGACTGAAACAATCTCAAAGCGTTCACTACGTTGGTTTTTAGCATCATGAAAGAGTCCACCCTGGCTCAGTCCAATATGAGACATATCCCGCTTCTTCCATGCTCTTGCATCACGACTCAGCATTGTAAGTGATGCGTGGGGAAGGAACCAGTCGAGGTAAGAGCCATCTGAGAAATGAAGCATTCCCCAATACCAAGGGACGCTGGGGGCTTGAACACATACTTTCTGGAAGTAAGCAGTTCCGCTGACAGATTCACCATCGATGACTCCCGAAACTTTGGTTCCATGCAAACGTAAAATGTCATATCCCATGTTTGCTGCATAGGTGGCATTGGCTTGTCGAGCGGTTGACATTGCAGGGTTCCATGGTGTTAAATCAAGTTGAACTGATTGAATAGGGCTGCTTTCTGACAAATTCAAATTCAACCAGAATTTCGAACAATCTTCGACCATTCCCATTGAGCAATCTGAATCAAGAAGAGGTACAACTGCACCGCCGCCGAGAGTGGATTTTGAGGCGGATGGCCAAGAAGGATGGGATGCTGGAAGAACCACCATATCACACACCTGACTTATGATTTCATCATGCATTTTGATTCCATCAAACCACCACGCACAAACCATACCATCAAGTTGGATACCTCCTTGTCCGTCAAACCCAGGTTTACCCTTTGGATTCCAAGTGACATCATTGACTTGAACCATTTCATTGTCCTTTGTTGACCATAAGACCATCAGTTGTTTACCGGGCTCAGCATGCTGGGGATCATCGAGCATAACCAGCCACCACCACCAATCCCAAGTGAGATGATTGAGCGGAGGACGTTGCTGAAGTGTCCACAATGACGAGAGGTCACCTTGAAATGAATCCATGAAACTACCTCATTCGATTTCTTTCGATTTGAAAACAAGTTGTCCAATAAACCAAAAGAAGGCCGCCTGAGCAAGTAAAATTATCATCGAGACGATGATAGTAGGGTAAGGACCCATTCCTAATCCTAAGTCGCTTTGAGCCCATTCTAAAGCACCGTGACCGGGTAGAGACTCGGTCTCAAAGGAAAAGAAAGAGTTGCCATCATTTGAACCACCGGCCCACGAACCGGCTTGAGTGAACATATCCATATCAGGCCAAACGAGGAGCGCTCCTGAATCGATAATACTCATCGACCACCCCACAACAGACATTCGCAAGAAAGTGGATTCTGGGACGCTCATAGACAACAGAGCCATTCCAAGTTCCCATGCTGCAATAGGTAACGCCAGGATAATTCCGTATTTCCAAAGAACTCCAAGGAAACAGAACAGCATTCCGTACACAAGTGTTGCTAACAAAGCAGCGATGAGGACACTGAACCAAACACCAAGATCAGCGAATCTGAAAAACTGATCACCTGGACCGAGCAGGCCCGAAATGATGGCCATCAGCAGACACATTACGAGCATGTATGGCCAGACGATTCCAAGATACCCAAGCATTCGATAGAGGAATATTTCGCCCCGTGCAATGGGTTTTGCAGTCATGTAATGCATCGTACCCGAGGTCATTTCATCTCGAATGAGACCTGTAGCTAAGAAAAGAGGAATGAATATACTCAATAAAAAGACAAAACCAAGTTTCCCAATAGCCAAGACGAATGCTCTATGTTGAGCTTCCTTTCCGTATCGATCTTCATCCGGATCTTCGTCAACACCAGAGTCTGCAAATATCTCGTATTCTCCAGTCAGTGAATTGAACACGATGAGAATATTACAAGCAATACCGTCGTTATTCGTATCTTTTTGACTTTCAAGCAGTTGACTTTCTAGGCAATCTCCGTCATCGTCGTAACCAGTCGATACGCTGCGTGCATCCGAGTAATCCCAATCATAATCATCTTCGTTAATGTACATCGAAGCAGGTTCAGGCTCGATAGGTGGATTGAATAAACCAGGGTGGGAAAATTCGTCAAACATATCCGTCCCAAGTTTGAATTCTTGTCCATCAACATAGCCATCACCGTCCGAATCGAAGGAATCACCATCATTGTCAATTGCTTCAATTTCTGTGTTCATCGCATCGATGTAAAACAAGAGGACAACTGAGATGGAAAGGAATCCCACGCCGAGTACAACCCACGTTGAAATGCGAGTTCGATATTGACGCATTGTGAACTCTGCAATGGCAGTAGCCTTTCGATCAAGAGCAGTCCAAATCGTCTCTCCCCTTGCTTTTGCCATCAACGAGGACCTCCAGTAAGATATCCCAGAATGGTTTGTAAATCATCATCTGGATTGTTGATGTTTGTAACGCCATGGCCATTTTCCACAACAACCTTTGGCAGATGCTTATGGAATTCTCCAAGGTGATGCGTAAAGATTCGTAATTTCGTATTGTTCGGAAATTGCAAGCCATGGACTGAATCGAGACTGAGTACATCACGGGCGAGTGCTTTCGCATCCGAACATTCAATTTCGATCGTGTGTGGAATATTATCCAGTTGCTCACGAATGGCATGCACGTTTCCTATGGCAAGTAGGCGCCCCTGATGAAGAATAACAATCTGTTCGGTTATCCGTTCAATCTCAGAAAGAATGTGGCTACTTAGCAGGACAGTTCGCCCCATTCGGCCAAGTTCGCGTATCACATTCATGATGGTCGTTCGAGCCAGTGGATCGCATCCTTGTAGAGGCTCATCGAGAATAATCAAGTCCGGGTCATTCACCAAAGCATGAGCAATTTTTGCTCGTTGACGCATACCCTTTGAATAGCGTCCAATCTTCTTGTGCATGACATCAGTTAATCCGACAAACTCCAAGACACGTTCAGCCTCAAGTTTTGCTTCATCGCGAGTAAGGCCATGCAATCGTGCAAACGTAGTAACGAAATCAAAGGCAGTCATCCAGTCATGAAGACTCTCATTCTCGGGAACATACCCGACTCGAGCATACGGAGCAGGGTTTTTCCATGGATTGGTTCCAAACAACCGCACTTCGCCTTGGGTTGCTCTGAGTTTACCCATCAGGAGCTTAAACAGCGTGGATTTACCAGCACCATTCAGACCTAGGATTCCAGTAACACCACCGGATAGAGCTAAAGAAACTCCACCGAGGGCTTGGTACCTGCCATAGGTTTTACCAACATTGTTGAGCATGACAACTGGTGCTTTTGGCTGAGGCACCCATTGTTGCTCTACTGCTTCACCGGTTTGGCTGACATCAGGAATCATTCACGAGTCACCTCCATCGATGACACTCGCATAGAAAGGACATAGAGAGAAATCGCATTGAACGCTAACACGGATACAAGCGACCAAACCCAAGGATGATCGTACATCATATTTGCACCAATGAGGGCTTGGCCAACATGAGCAATTGAATCGTAGGGGGAGATCAGGTAAAGAATCGATTTATCGAACAGACCTTCAACGATTGCGGCAAGTGTTTTCGTTCCCAGTACAATTGCTAAGAGCGCAATACCTGGGAAGAATTTTCCGCGAGATACACTCGAAAGAGCCAGACCGATGCTCGTATAGGTAACGATGAGTAAAACACCACAGAACA
>JABIYX010000117.1 GCA_018666575.1 Methanobacteriota archaeon
AATGATACGTCGAGTACGACGTGACGTACTCTCGGTGCGTACCATTTCACCTTCTCAAGAATCTGATTGTTGCAATGCCAATATCGTCCGTTCTCTTGAGCATAATCTAAGCATGTCTGAACTGTATCTTTCATCCATTGTTCGATATGTTCCTCTTCAACATTCATGTGAATATGAAGGGTACCTCCTTCCTCTTTGAGCGCTAATACAGCAAGCTTCCATGCTGCCTCAGAACTGGGGATTAATCCCAGTAAGACACGGTCTGCAATACCACGTAATTCAGGAAGTGTTGTTTGGTTGTCTCCTTTATGGATTGAAATTGATTGAAAAACCTCGTTCTTTTGAGCAGCCCATTCCAATGCTTTGATACTCTCTGGATTTAGTTCACATGCATGGACATGAGCGGCTTTTCCATGAATGAGTAGCGGGAGGGAATAATAGCCAATCCCTGCAAAGGCATCGACGATGATTTCTCCTTCAACATCGAGAGAACTCATGCGATGTCGTTCGGTAACATTTCCAGAGGAGTACATCACTTTACACGCATCGAATCCATAAAACAATCCGTTATCTTTTACTTCAACCCAACCAGAATCTCCAAGCAACAATTCCATTTGAGAAGACCGTACTGTATCGTTTGCAATGGGTTGCTGCCTTCCAACTCTTCGTGCTTGTACTACAGTTGCAATCTTTTCAAAGAATTCCTTTTTGTCAATGATTACCTCATCCCATACAGGTTGAGTGAACGCCTCTTTTGGGAAAAGAACAAGATCGTCTAATCGCTCCCATTTCGTAGGAATTAAATCCAGAACATGTTCCATTCCTTTCCCAAGATATGGCTTAACGACTTCTTTCAATTGTTGATGAGGGTTGTTGGATGGAGGCGATTGTTCAAACATCATCGTTTCAATTCGGTATGGAATTTCCGTAGAAAGAACGGTTGAGTGTTGAAAATAAATCGGAAGGGCCAGCTCTTCACTTATCTGGATAGGCGTATACTGCTTATTCAGTACTTTTAGGCGACGAAGAGCCTCATACATTTCCTCCCCGAACCTGAGGGGAACTATCACTGCAGAAAGTTCGTCCATAGTCACGTCTCTAGCCACTCCTATGGGGAAGTCCTTTGAAGGTCTTCGGATTGAGAGGTAATCATGGACACCAAGGGTAATGGGAAGATGCGCTTTTTCAGTCTCTGCTTCGCCTTGTTTTTTGTGATACCAATCATCGCTCCATTGGCTTCTGCTGATGGGATGACATCATGCGATGGGGCAGGTATGAGCGAGTGCGATGATTACGACTCAAACGACGACGGAACGCCGCATCAGCAAGATTGGATTCGTGGTACATATGACTTCGATTTAGAAGATACCTCGAGAATCACACTTTCCTTGAGTTGGGCAATTCGAGAATTCGACCGTACTAAAGTTGGCCTTGATGACCCATTGATTCAATCAGCACTTTCTAACGATGGCTTGGATGTGAACGATGGAATTCCTGCAGACATGATTCGCAGTTACTTTGCCTACGATGATGGCTCTGGTACAGTAGGTGATCGAATGCTAGGCGAAGTTCAAAGCACAATTCAGGATTTACTCGCATCAGGATTCGGAACAGTCAATGGCATCAATACTCAATACGATACTTCCTACACAGAAGGAGGCACAACAATCCCTTGTACGACCGATGCATCAATTGACTCGGTACATGGAGGCGAAGGAGCAGGTCAAAACAACGTCTTTGATCCTCCGTTGTGCTTTTCGACAATTGCAGACATCAGTTTGTCAACAAGCACATTCAATCTTCTCGAAAATACGGATCTCGATTTAGAACGAGCGTATCAAGGACTTTTGATCATGGGCTCTGAACTAACAACAAAATTCGATGTGTTTGCTGAACCAGGCCACGCCTCAACCTTCTCGATTAATCCACCAGATTATGCAACAATCATAGGCGTTGATAGCAATGGTTCCGTTGCTGCTCAGCCAGGCCCTCCTGCGTATTTTGCAGGTCAATGGACCGTCGATAACCTCCAAGCAGGAGTAGGTGACCCTCGTATTGATCAAACAGTGAGCCTTACGATGGCATATCGCGATTCTCCAACCACTTCAGTGGTTGAACTCAATCCTGAGGACGAAGCGATTTCTCTTTACCTGACAGTTGATCTTTACGACGAACAAGCTGTTCAGATTGACTTCATTGCTGGATTAAATTATCTTGATCAAACTACGATGACGAACTGGGGTATTTCTCTTGTTGAATTATCGGATTTAGCAACAATACCTCAGATTACTTCAGATGGGATTCGTCTTGCCTATGAAAACGGAATTGCGCCGCTTGATGATTTCACTGACCAATTTCCTGTAGATTCGATAGGAGATGCCTTTTCAGATTCAATTCCTGGTAATCAAAATATTGAGATGAGTCAATTAACATGGGTAAGTGATTCAGTTGCAGATGGAATTCAAGGCGCTTCTGGTGGCTTAAATTACACCCATTCAACGGGTTGTTCAGAAACAGTCTCGCCTCCAGATACCATCTCTTACTGTATTCAAGGCTCGTCCGCAATGGGTTATGACCATCCGATTTATCTTCGTTCAACAAGTAATACATTCAATCTAGGTTTACTCGATATCATCCAAGAGAATATCCCTTCCTCAAAATTCACACCCCAAATAAACAACATCACCGAAGAAGACTTACGACGTGTAATGGATGCAGGTCTCTCGCTTGAAACTGTGCTCGATACTGATTTCCTCGAAGATATGATCCCCTCAGACCTCCCTCCCACAGAGATTACGTTGGAATTGATTTTGCCGAGTTGGATTCAAACCATAGGCGGTGAGGACCGGATTATTCTCCAGCATTCCTTGGAAGGTGACAACCGTAATGAAATTTCGATTGCAGGGCCTTCACCATACACATACAACCACCCAATTTACAATGAGGATGGAGATGTCATATGCCTTCAAACCCAGAAGACATGTGTTTCAACATCACTGGATATTGATTTCGGTACTTTTGACATCAACGAGTGGACAAAATCAGTTTCCGTTGAGTTCGGTCTTGAAGCCAGTGCAGTGGTTCACCGCATTGCTTTGCCACAAGGCTACTATGACGTCAACGATGATACTACGGTGCGAATGGATGTCATCCCAAGTGATTTGATCCGCTTGATGGGAGATATCATGGGCCGTACGGCCAATCCTGAGGTTATTCGTCAGTGTCTCGATCCCGATTCTTCAGAGAATGATTGTGATCCAGATCGGCTCATTGAATTCAATCTGACTTCAGAAGGCTTGATGGAATTTGGAACTGATGTTGGTATTAAACTCACCAATGAAATTCAGATCATATCCAAGGAGCTTACCGAATTCGAAGATTCACCATTCAACGAGGTTGATATTGGTGACTTTGAGATTGAAACCAGTTTGGCCGGACTCGGACAACCAGGTCCAATCGTTGGCGATGAAGTTCCCCTGAGTGTTTCGATTAAGATTCCAAAAGTGAGGTACACATTGGCCATCTCAAGTCCTTGGGGCGACCTTTTCTCGGGCGATCCCGATCTGTTGACATTCTCACTTCTCACAGAAGATTCAATCCGGTCACCGTTCCTCTCTCCAATGGTTTCGATGGTAGATAGTATCGGATCGGTCTTTTCAAACAGCATTGTTTCAACAGATGGTATCACGTTCCCTCCAGAGGATGGAGAGGCGTTGGTCTTTGAAACTGGTTCGTGGGATACGACCATGCATGAAGACACAGAGTTGGATCTTTCTGGACCAGTACGTTTCACGCTACCTAAGGGAATCAAAGCAATTGAAGCAACATCAACTCAGGGTAATTTGGTCCTCTCTATGGAAGATGGCCGTCAAGTCATCACCTATACGATTCCACCCGATGATCTTGATGACGAGGTTACAATTCGATTACAAGTCACCTGGATGTATCTTCTCGGCCAATTTTGGGCATATCCTGCTGTTGTGCTTATCCTTTTGATTCTCCTTATTCGAAGACGACGTAAAAAGAAGCGAAAGAAGAGAGCTGCACGTGAATCTAAGAATTCTCTGCTCAAAGCACAGAAGATGGGATTATCAGAATCTGATTTCGCCCAAATGGCAGGTCTAGTCGATCGTCAAGTCGGTGGCTATGAAGAGGGCATAGATCCCTTTGAAGCCATGCATAATGACGAATTCAACTAGCAATGCAACGCCTCGTGAATCCGATCGGCGAGTGATGGGCCGATGCCAGGTACCGTTTTGAGGTCCTCAATGCTTGCATTGCTAATGCCTTGGCGTCCCCCAAAATGACGAATTAATGTCTGGAGTTTCTTTGCTCCAAGTCCGAGTACATTTTCCAAAGGGTCACCCAAACGTGACTTCTTTCTCCTCTTTCGATGGAAGGTGTTGACAAATCGATGAGCTTCATCTCGGGCGTGAACAAATACTCTCCCTCTACGATCGAGGATGATTGGTTCCTTCTCTTCCCTGAAGAGCGTTTCTTCACGTTTTGCTAATGCTGCTAATTCAAATCGATCTTGAACTCCATGTTCCTTGAGTAACTTTCGGATAATGTCCAAATGCGTTTGGCCGCCGTCAAGAAGTAACAAATCAGGCCATTCTTCTTGTCGCTTCAACCATCGTTCCACGACTTCTTTCATCATGCGTAAATCATCCATAGCATCGCCTTTTACGATGTATGTGCGATAATCTTTCTTCGCAGGCCTACCGTTTCGCATTACAACGCTTGCGCCGACTCGCTCATCACCCTGTAATTGAGCCATATCAAAGCATACAACATGATTCATTTGTTCAGCACCGAGCAGGAGTGCTGCTTCATCTGCAGCTCTTTGTTCCAAAGAGCCACTGGATTTATTCGATAAACGAGAGACTTGAATTTCAGCATTTTGATCTGCAAGCGTTCGTAGGGTAACCATCTCTCCACGAACTGGTGTTCGTACTTCAACAGCAGAACCGCGTCGTTCATCCAACCATTCTTGTAAACCATCGAGGAGTGGTGTTGGAGTAAGCAAAAGGCGAGGTGGTCTTCGGTTCACATAGTGTTCGCTGATGAAATGACTGACCGTTTCTCCGATATCTCCTCGATGAACGTAAGGCCAGACCTCTTGGCCCTTGACCACGCCTTCGTCAGCATGAAGGACAATCAATGCAGCAAGATCCCCTTGTTCAGCAAAACCAATTGCATCGCAGTCACGATACAATTTACTGGAAACCACATGCTGGCCGATAGTCGTGCGAATTGAACGTATTTGATCTCTGTAATATGCAGCCCGTTCAAACATCATTTTACTTGAACACTCATCCATCTTTTCTCCAAGTTCTTCAAGCAGTTCAGTTGCTTCTCCGTTGAGGATTTTCTTAACCATTGAGACTTGCTCATCGTATCCTTCTGCATTGATGCATGGGCCAGAACACAGTCCGATGTGCATTGCAAGACAACCTTGTGGCAGAAGTTCTTTGCAATCACGAATTCCAAAATGGCGTCGCAGTAACTGCATCACTTGCTTTGCAGCCCCCGCATTGGGAAACGGGCCCCAGCGATGGGCTTTCTTCGGAGGATGACGTGTGTACATAATACGCGGGAATTCCTCTGCGGTTAGAACAAGATATGGATAGGATTTGTCATCTTTCAACATTGAATTGAATCTTGGTTTGTGTTCTCGGATCAGCTGTCGCTCAAGGATGAGCGCTTCTTGTGGGGTTGTTGTAACGATGCATTCAACATCATCTGAGCGTGAAACGAGTTCAGGAATCATTTGACGATCTGGATTTGTGGCAAAGTATGAGCGTATCCGTTCATTTAATCGCGTTGCTTTGCCGACATAGAGTACTCTTCCTTCATTTGTTTTGAAGAGATACACGCCAGGGGATGCCGGCAAATCAATGGATGCAGCATCGACCGGCATGGAAATTGCTCACACTCATAGGTCAAAAGAACGCGCATTTCTTCTTCTCGCACATGAAGCAAACAAATCCAAATGTATGACGCGCTTCGTTGAGTTTGGAATCAACGTGTTATCGTCTTCAATGCTACGGATTTTACGATGGTTGGAATCACACCCATCCTCTCTTGAATCCGCATGGGATGTTCCTCGTTCTCTTTCTCTCGAAGGAATTGCTGATGGGATTGGAGTCGTTCGTTCTGCTCTATTTCAGCCAATGTCTGCATTGGAAGAAAAAGGGTTTCTTTTCACTCGCCAAGCTCATGTTTTAGGAGGGGGCCGAAGAAAGAGAAAAGTCACTCATATCACCGAACAAGGCAGGGCTTTCGTTCTTGAAAACAGCGATGAAAAGGTATCGTCACGACAAGATTCGTCTCCTAAGATATTTGGACAAGCACCAACATTGACTGCTTTGTTCGGCAGAGAAAAAGAAACCAAACTCCTCTTGAAACATCTCAATTCTGGGAAACAAATCCACCTACGTGGATTGCCTGGTATTGGGAAATCAACCCTTGCGCGCTCTCTTGCAGAACTCGTTGCTAATGAAGGCAAGGAAGTGCGTTGGGCAGGGATTGATGCCTATACCGATGTATCAATGTTGATGCAACGCTTTGGATTTGAAACCGCAGCAATGCTCGAGGTATCTGCTTATGTTTCGCTTTTCATAGATCAACCAGAAACGATACTTATCATCGATGATATACAAGCGGTTAGTGTTCGTCACAAAGACGCCTTCGCCCAATTCTTCTCTTCATTAGAAGAAATGAACATTCCAACAATCCTCATCGGTCGAGAACCTCAGCCATTCACAACAGAAGGCCCAGTACTTTCTCTTGGTCCTCTAGAAACGAAGCAAGCCATTCAGTTGCTTGGTGAAGAGATGGGTGATGAGAAGAGAATCGAAATCGCTGAACGACTTGGAGGCCACCCTCTTGCTATCCTGATGTACGATGATTCGACGCCTTTACCAGAAGAGAGTGACGATGTCCGAACGTATGTTCAACAAGTCGTTCTTGGTGAAGTATCCGCTGATGTGCACGATGCAATGCCTCCATTCATCATGCTCCCTTTCCCAGTTCCTGCTGAGCGAATGGCCATTCCAGATGACGTATCTCTTCTCGATGAGCACGCTTTACTGCGCTGGATACCGAATGATTTGTCAATGGAGATGCAACATCTTGTTCGCAATGTATGTCGCTCTAATCTATCTGATGAAGAATTGGATAAACTTCATCTTGAATCGATTGAACATTGGTCGCAATACAGTGATTCATTCTCTTCAATTGCTGAATTCCATCATCGGATAAAACGCGGAGAACAAGATATCGGGTCAGTTCTTTCTCAACAAGCAACTGTGCTTATGCATGAACGTTCAGGTTCCTTTGCAACTCTTCTTGATGAAGCAGTTGCCTTACAGCCTGAGAATATTGAATTGATTGGGCTCGCCACTCAACATGCACTGAACAGGGCTGAACTTGATATTGCCAAAGAATACTTGTCAAAGGCAGAGGATGATTCTAAACTTGATCATCTTCGACTTCAAATCGCTCACTTCGAAGGGAAAAAGGGGGCAATAGAATCCTTTGAAGAATCGTATCAAGCACTTGAAGACCCAAATGAGAAATTACGTTTCCAATTATCTGTACTCTCAAGAGCAATCGATGATTTGGTTGGAGAGAATACCTCCGAGCAATTGAATCTTTTAGAACGGATGATGCTCGATATTGTCCCACCAGAAGAACCTTCAGTACGTCAAATTGTCCTCACATCTATTGTTGTCATGAAGCATTCAATCGCCTTGCAAAAAGAGGATTACACAGGGGCTTCTTTCCTTCGAGATCAATTGATTTCAATTGCTTCTGAACATGACCTCCTTGTCCAGTTCCTATCTGCTAAGGCATCCGTAGCAGCAGCACAACCAAACACGATGCAATTTGCGCTCACCATCAAAGAAGTTGAACGTATTTCTGAACAATTGAAGCAACCACTCTACAAAGCATCACTTCAACTTCTACTTATTGAGGCGTTGTTCGAAACAGAACCGTATCGTGCTCAACACATTCATTCAACCATTGATATTGCTCAGATTGAATCAGTAGAATCAGCAACTGCAAATCGATTGGTTGCACGTTGGTGGGCGTTACGTTCAGTCTTGGAACCACAACAAAAAATCCCTTCAATCCGTGAAGCAATTTTACGATTCCGTTTATCTGGATGCCCCAACAGAGCAAGGGCTCTTTCAAAACAACTTCATCAATCAATGTGATTAAAGCTCTGCGCCAATCATCGTTTTCGTATCTTTGATACCAGGAAGAGGCCGTATTTCCTCAACAATGCACCGAGTGAGGACAAATTCATCATCGGCTTGAACTCTTGCGATAATATCAAACTCTCCGAACAACATCCAACGGTCGGTTACATGCTCGATGGAATCTAATGCAGTACGAACCTTTTCTTCTTCACCAGGTTTGGTTGTTATCAATACAAATCCTATTGCCATTTTCTCACCTCAGTATTCGACTGCAATGAGCGTCTGTGTGTCTCGAATTCCCTGGATCGTTCTAAATTCTTTCATCAGAAGATTGGTTAGATTTTGTGCCGAATCGCTGCTTATACGGGCAAGTAAATCGAATTCTCCGTACAATGCATGGACTTCTTGCACAGCTTCATGTGATGTCAGTGATAGGTAAACATCACGCTCATGCGATGGCTCAGTTTTGAACAAGATAAACGCCTCAGGCATGATATATCCCTTGAGTATACGGGTTTTATCGCTTGGGGTATGAGATTTTGCTTTAATCAACCAACGGATGGCTTCAAATGGCATTGCTATTGATGGTAAAACATGGTAAGGAGGCAACCGTTGGTGGCAGGCGTATTGCTATGTCTTCTTCTTTTCATGTCTCTTTCGCCGTTGGCAAATGGTGAAGCACTTGAACAGCCGGATTCTGAGAGTGAGAATTTCGTTTCTGCAAGGTCAACCACAACGTGGTCAGGTACAGTCGATTTAACTTCGAACTATTTTGTGGATGTTCAAGATGAACTCCTGATTACATCTTGTACAAACGTTACGATGTCTTCAGGTGTTCGCATCACTGTCGATGGAAGAATTACCATACAGGGAACACCGACTTGTCCTGTTGTTCTTTCTTCGAGTTCGTCCAGCACAAGCGACCACGAAGGAATTCAATTCAATTCGACATCAAATGGGCGAGGCAGCATCATTAATCATCTCCACATTGAAGATTCAATTTTTGGCTTAACGCTGTATAATTCAGATCCAGTACTCAACAATGTTACAATCTTCAATCCAGATCGAGTCGGTATTGACATGTTTGGGAGTTCAACTCCAATGATTCGAGATCTTCATATCGAGCAAGCAGGTCGCCTTTTACCATTCCAAAACGATTGGCGTTATGGTATCGGGATGTCGGTTGGTTCGGGTTCAACTCCAATTGTTGAGCGTGCTTATTTCACAGATCATTTGTTGCGGGGATTAAACCTCTGGGGAGGTTCAGGTGGTATCTTCCGAGACATTGTCATGGACAATATTTCGGGAGCAACTCTCGGAGAGCCGACAGGTGTTTGGATTGAAGACAGTGTTCCGTTGTTTGAAGACTTGCGCATCGATAAGAGCGATACGGGAATCATCGTTCGCCACATCGATGATTCTGGAAATACCCGAGGAGTGTTCAGAGATGTTGTCATCACAAACAGCATGTATCGAGGTGTTTATTTGGATAAGGATAATCACTTCAATTACACAAATTATGAAACCGCAGATTTCACCAACTTATCCGTGCTTGGTACTGGTTCAGCAGGTGCAAAAACAGCAAACATTGCTGAGGCTGCAATCGAAGTGAATGCGACTGGGGCTTGGCTTGAAAATGTCCTTGTCGATGATGCGTCAAGTGTCGGAGTTCGTCTCCATTACGTCGATTCAAGTACGACGTTCAAGAATCTCACCATCAAAGATGCAGGAGAGGCTGGGCAAGGAGCTCATAGCGCAGGTTTGGCGATTACAAGTTCATACTTTGCAGCCCATTTAGAAGACGTTGAAATCAGTGGCTCTCCAGGTTCAGCGCTGTGGTCTTCATCAGGTGGTGCAGTTCAGGGGTCTGATTGGTATTTCCATAACAATTCAGAGCATGGCTTGTACATCGATTCGGCGACAGTCGTCGTTGATGGGTTGGATACTCGGGACAACGGTTACTCAGGAGCATATGTCTATGATTCCCGATATGTAACGCTCACCAATGTTTCTTCTGAAAACGATGGGTCACTTGGCACAATACCGTTGCAATCAGCAGGATTGTCATTCAAGAAATCCAATGATCTTGAATCAACCTCTGGCGATGTTACTTGTCGAACCTGTGAGGTTCGTTCATCATCAGGGCATGGCATATATGCCGAAGACTCTGTTGACTTATGGCTCGAGAATGTAACTGTGTCCGACATAGGCTCATCGTTCAATCCAGTTTACATCGATAATGGGGGCTTGACGACAGGTTCTCAAGGTGGTCGGTTCCACATCCTTGGTGCGAACATACAGCACGAGTCGACGACTGAATACGCAGTATATGTTGAGCAAGCCGCAGGCCAAATCGATGACGTAACCATCGATGGAAATCACTCTGGAATGTTCTGGGATGCGAATCATAACGGAGCATATCCCTCAACACTTAGCAATACAGTCCTGCGAGGCACTGAATGTTTGAAGTTGGTGAACCATCCAAACCTAGGTGGTTATGGGAATACAATTGATTCTGACTGTACTGGAAACATTTACTTTGAAAATGCAGATGTAAATTTCTCGAACTTCCTTGATTCAACAGGAACTCATATTCTCGATCTCGATGCTTCATCAACACTGCATCTTCACCAACCGAACAATGTTGATTTAACGATTGCAAATATTCCATCTGGAGCTACGATTGATGTCGCATGGGACGTTACTGTTTGGGTTGTTAACAACCTCTCCAATGGTATCCCATCTGCCTTTGCAAATGTTTCATTCAGTCAATTTGAGCCATCTGTCTCGAAGTTTACTAACGATATAGGCACAACACAACTTACTGATTTCATTGGACAGCGTTGGAGCAATACAGGGGCTTCGACCCATAATGACGTAACAGTCAACTGCGGATATGACAGCGTGAGTAATTCAACAACAGCCGTTCTTGATTCAGACCAAATCATGTATTGCCGTCTGGATTTGGATAACCAAGAACCGTTCTTGATGTGGACTTCTCCACAAGATGGAGCCATCTTCCCGTCACAAGGTGAAGTAGAGTTCAACGCGTCCGACTCATGGGACCTTGATGATGACATCTTGACCTTTACATGGACTTCGTCCATAGACGGTTGGTTGAGCGATGGTGGAGTCTCTGTGTTGACTGGGAATGGATTGACA
>JABIYX010000099.1 GCA_018666575.1 Methanobacteriota archaeon
CCTACTGCAAACGGAAAGCCAGGAATACATCACGTTGTGGCAAGAGCCTACAAAGATCTTGTTTGCCGTTGGAAGACCATGGAAGGTTTCCTCGTCCAACGTAAAGGCGGCTGGGACACACACGGTTTACCTGTTGAAATTGAGGTTCAAAAGCGCCTCGATTTGATGAGTAATGAAGCCATTGAAGAGTTTGGCATGCAGGCATTTAACGATGCTTGTCGAGAAAGCGTTTGGACGTATGAAAGTGCGTGGAGAGAAATGACTGAACGAATGGCCTACTGGGTTGATTTGGATAATCCTTATGTGACATTGGACAACAATTACGTCGAATCTTGCTGGTGGGCTCTCAAACAAATGTTCGACAAGAACCTCTTGTATCGCGGTCACAAGGTTCTCCCATATTGCCCTCAAACAGGAACCTCTTACTCCAGTCACGAAGTTGCACTTGGATACAAAGAAGTCGAGGAACCTTCCGTATACATCAAATTCAAACTCACCGACGATGATGCATCGATTCTAGCTTGGACAACAACGCCTTGGACACTTCCAGGAAACGTTGGACTCGCTGTTGGACCCGAAGTCACCTATGCTCGCTGTAAAGTTCGAGAAGAACCTGAAGGCTGGCAAGGAAGAGGCGGAGCAAAGGTTGGAGAAGAATTGATTCTCGCTAAAGATTTGATGGGCGAGGTGCTTAGGCACCATGTCGACATCATCGAAGAAATCCCTGGCTCTGCTCTTGTAGGCAGATCCTATGAACCACTGTTCCCCGGAGCGGTTCCAAGAGGAGATTCCGATACGGCATGGACAGTACTTTCAGCGGATTGGGTTACAACAACAGACGGTACTGGTGTTGTTCACACTGCCGTCATGTACGGTGAAGACGATTACAATCTGGGTATGGAAGTTGGACTCCCTGCTTACCACACAGTTGGAATGGATGGGCATTTCGTCCCTGGAATTCACCCTCAACTTGATGGAAGATATGTCAAAGAGTGCGATGATTCTGTCATGGAGATTCTTTCTGGCCAAAATGAACATATTTCTTCAGGATTATTGTATCGAGAGAAAAGTTACCTCCACGACTACCCACACTGTTGGAGAACTGATCACCCCCTCCTCTACTACGCCATGGATTCCTGGTTTGTTCGTATGACTGCTGTCAAAGAGCGCCTCCTTGAGTTCAACGATGATGTCGAATGGGCGCCTGATTGGGTTGGTGAAGGACGATTTGGTGAATGGTTACGCAATGTCAAGGATTGGGCCATTTCTCGTGAGCGATACTGGGGGACACCTCTTCCAGTTTGGCGAGATGAAGATGGAAACATGAAGTGCATTGGTTCTATCGCAGAACTTCAAGAAGAAGTCGCAAAAGCACAAGCAGCAGGAATTGAGAATCCTGATTGTCCAGCTGACGTCGACTTGCACAGACCAGTTGTTGATGCATTTACATTGATTTCTGATGGTGGTAAGCCCATGAAGAGAGAACCATTTGTCATGGATTGTTGGTTTGATTCGGGTTGTGCACCGTTTGCTCAATGGCATCATCCATTCAATGAAGAGAAGACATTCGATTCTTCATTCCCAGTCGATTACATCTGCGAAGGTGTTGACCAAACACGTGGATGGTTTTACACTCTCCTTGCTGTTTCGACGACCGTCTTTGATTCGCCTGCTTACAAGCGCTGTTTGTCACTTGGACTGATTCTTGATGCGGAAGGAAAGAAGATGTCGAAATCAAAAGGGAACATTGTTGACCCATGGGACCATTTCAATCGAGAAGGTGCTGATGCAACTCGTTGGTACATGGTGACTGCTGGAGCTCCTTGGAATCCTTTGAAATTTGATCCAAATGGTGTTCGAGAAACGTATGCAAAGATGTTCCTTACGCTATGGAACGTATACCGCTTCCATGCAGATTATGCTGCATTGGATGGCTTCGACCCAGAAACAAAACCACTACCAGTGGAAGAGCGTTCAAGACTCGATCGATGGATTCTATCGAAACTTCATACGACTGCACGTGCTTATCACGAAGGATTCACAAGTTGGAATTTCCACAAAGCATGCCGTGATTTAGAAGATTTCATTGTCAACGATTTGTCAAATTGGTACGTTCGCCGCAGCCGTCGACGATTATGGGATGAAGCCGAATCGAACGACAAGTTAGCATGCCAGCACACACTTCACGAGGTACTTGTCACCCTGAGTAAACTCATCGCTCCAGTCAGTCCATTCATGGTTGATACGATTCATCGTAATCTTACAGGAACATCAGTCCATCTGGCAAATTGGCCAGTTGGGACGCCAGGTTCACTTGAAGGAGCAACTGCAGACACATGGGATGAAACCCTTTGCGAAGCAACCACCAACCTACCGCCTCAAGATTCTCGACTCGAGAATGAAATGGAACTCGTCAGAGAACTTGCAGAAACTGGCCGACGCATTCGAATCGACGCGCAACGAAGGCAACGTCTTCCATGTGCAGAAGGATTCATCGTCGCAGGGCCAAACTTAGAGCCATATCACGATCTTCTTTCCGAGGAACTGAATGTTGAGACAATTTCATTGGAGACTGATCTCGATCGATTCCAACAAATTGCATTGGCTGTTAATTTCAGAGCCTTGGCGCCAAAAGCAAAAGGTGATGTCAATGCGATTGCAAACGAATTGAAAGGTAATGAAGACCCTGAAGCACTCCTTGCTGAAATCAAAGCAGGAAACTGTGTGATTATGGGCGTAACAATCGAAGAATCTGATGTCGAGGTTCGAAGAACTGAACGCGAAGGATTTGCTGCTGCAACAGTAACTCTTGGCGAAGGCGAAGAGGCCCAGCATGTGAGCCTTGTCTTGGATATGCAAGATACTCCTGGACTCCTTTCCAAGGGTCTTGCACGAGACATTACTCGACGTATTCAATCCAAGCGTAAGGACTTGAATCTGGAGATTGAAGCAACCATTGATGTTGATGTATGGATGACGAACGCTCCAGAATTATTCGCTGTAGATCAGGAATGGATTGCAAAGGAAACACGGGCATCGGGTATTGCATTCCATAGCGAAAACGCTCCTGAAGGTACTGAAAGCTTCGATGTTGATGGCGCTCATATCTCCTACAACGTCCAATCCAATTGAGGCGAAGGAATGCGTATTGTATCGCTCGTTCCAAGTTTAACAAAGACACTCGCAGATTTGGGTCTACCCAAAGAACAGCTTGTTGGTAGGACACCCTGGTGTATTCATCCAGAAGAGTACGTTTTGGACGTATCAGTAATCGGCGGCACAAAGACTCCGAATATCGGGAAAATTGTGGCGCTACAACCAGATCTTGTCATTATGGATAAGGAAGAAAATCCTCTTGAAGTGTTTAATCAACTAAAGGAGAATGGAATAGAGCCGTTCGTATCAAAGGTCGAATCGCCCGAAGATGTTCCAGACATGCTTCGTTTGCTTGGAGAAAAAATCAACTGCAAACAAAAAGGGGAAGAATTCGCTATGGCAATTGAACATGAGCTTGGCCAAAAAACTGATCGTTCTGGTCCAAGGGTGGCAGCCATGATTTGGCATGATCCACTCATGTGTGTTTCACCGACACGCTATTCAGGGGCTCTCTTGGAACGATGCGGATTCATTGTTCCTGATATTGAACCAACTGGAAACGGATATCCAGTTGTTACAACAAAACATCTCATCGACCACCTCATCGAAGGATTGCTCCTTTCAAGCGAACCACACAACTTTGCAATCGAAGAAGGGGGAGCCATTTCCGAAAAAGTAGTACAAGAAGGAGGGCCGAACATTTGGAACGTATGCATCAATGGAGAAGCACTCACCTGGTTCGGAACGCATACCTTACACGGGTTGAAAGTGTTCAAGGCTCTTTGCGAGGATTTGAAAATGAGTGCGCCTTAGCCCTTGACATGCGCAGGCAACTTCTCGCCATGTTTGTCCTCTGCAGCATGCTCCTAGCAGGATGTTTTGGTTCAGGAGAATCCGTTGTTGTTGATGATATCGAGCAAACATCGATATGGGAAGATTACACTTTGATTGACGGACAAGGCCATGAGACGCCAAAGGACTTCATGACTCTTGATTTACGAACCAATCAAAGCACAAACATGTCATGGGCTGTGTTTGATGCTACCAAAGGTGGAAATTGTTGCGAACATTACATTGCAACAACCATCGAAGGTTCAATTTTCAATATCGGGGGAGAATATCCTGTATGGTCTGTTGACAGAGGACACGAGTGGGACACATGGATGCCTGGTGTGACTCCTGACCTCCAGTGTCGAACATTCGTACCAACAAATCCTGGACAGGAAGGACTCGGAGAAGGAAGCATTGTACAAGCTACAAACGGAGACATCATCTCAATGTCTTGGTTCCCATATGTTGGAGGAGATTTGAAACTCGACAAATTCTATGCAATTCTTTACGACCAATCCGAAATGGAATGGAAATGGTGTTACAATCGAATTACTGAACCATTCTATGACCGAAGTTGGCAAGTCGAAGTGGTCGGCCCTATTTCCTCTTCATTTGGAGATGGTGAATGGGCATCACTTGTCGTATCGAATTTCTGGCATCAAACCCAAAACGCTGGTGGCCAAATATCAGTAGATGGCTTGAATTATTATCCAATTCAATTCCCCGGCCGTGGTTCGTCACAACCTTCAATTGATGTGAATCTTGACTTTACCAACGAAACGTTAGATCCATACTGGGATGTCAATAAACCACACAAGGAAATGAGAGCATTTGCGGTTCCAAGCGGAGGATTGTTGTTCCCTCAGTACTTCGACAATGGAAATGCAGCCTTCCTCGACACCACTCTTTCATGGAATGAACTGGCGGTTCAATTCCCAAGTGAATACTGCCATTTCGATTCAACAGCTTCAATCCATTGCGTAGAAAATTCGGGGAACATGCTCACTCATTACCTGTCCCGTGATGGAGCAATGACTTGGACGAATCATACTTATGATCTATCCACCATGGCTTCTGGGATAGAGGAATGGGAATTCCAAGGTAATGGAAAGCACGACCTGTTCGTACTCAATGTTCGATACCAATCAAGCGAAGGACCTGATGTCGACGTCATCTATCACACGAGAGATTACAGTAAAGATCTCTCGCCAGACACGCTAACCTACATCGGACAGGGCGATCTGGACTCAACCTCTGGAGCAGGCAACGATATCCGGTTTGACTTTGCAAGTCTTGCTATTCTTCCTGATGGGGGTGTTGTAGTTGCATATCATGATTCAACCGATGTTGACCCATTGTTTGCCGTGGAACTCCACCTTCCAGAAGCATAGTTTAACACAATTTTGAGCGTTATCCTCAAAAGCCCTTGACAATCGATGTTGTGTCATGGTGCTTGCTACATTACCCGGAATAGGCGAGAGACTGATGAAGAGACTCGATGACCACTTCGGTGGTCGCGAGGAAGTCATGGAGACGTTGCAATCAGGAGATATTTCTCGTATTGCTGAAGTTGAGGGAATCTCGGTGAAGAGAGCACTGCAACTCGCAAGACAAGTCCATGGAACCGATGGGACTTTCCTCGCAACCAAGGAGTCTGAACGCTTACACACACAATTGATACAATCATTGCAATCCTTTGCTTCCTGTTCTGCAACATCATCAAGAATGCAAATGTTGATGCCGATGCACGAGATCGAACAACGAAAAACACGTTGTACTGAAATGATGAATTTAGCGAAAGAAGATATCCAAGCATTCGAGCGATTACAGAGCATCTTCAAGCAGTTAGGACACGCAAGGAAACCTAGCCAAAGATACGAAAGAGTCGTGGTATCCAGAGAAGAACAACCCGAATGGTCTTCTTTCGTACGAGTACTACAGCCCAGCCCTAGTGAGACGTGGAATGATTATACTGTTTTCAAAACGGTCACTTGGATTGGAAATAATGGGCCTGACCAAGTCCCTCCAGGCTGGTTGGTCCTGCCAGCAAATGCTGAGAAGGAAATAATGGTGCCTGAGTACACCATCGACTGGTTCAAAAACAACAAGAAGATACTTTCAAGTTTAATCCAAATTCTCCAATGGAAACAAGAATGGAAAGGAACTCTCCCCCCTGTATTGAAACAAATTTTCGCATCAACTGAGGGGTTGGAGGAACTCTCGGCATTGGTATCAATGCTTGGAGATGCAGGTGATATTGAAAGCATGGAAGGTGTCCGAGATAGTCTTTGGAAAACTTCGAAATCGCTTGAAGAATCGTTGAACGCCCGTATCGCTGAAGGAATGGAAACTGCATCTCTCGATTTATCTGGTTCAGACATGCTTGCCGCACTGGCTGATGCTGCAACCTTTCAGAGAAAATTGGCACAGGCAACTGAAAATGTCATTGATGAAGTTCTCCAAGAAGGTCGAAAGGAAATGGCAGAATATCTTGAAATCACTGGAATAAATTGCCCTCATGATTTGTACTCCTCTTCATGGCCTGTCAAAATAAAGCGTCCTACACTCGATCAGATTGATGCTGAACTTGAAAGACGCATCAATGATTCACGCAGTGAGCATCTTGTCCGATCATCACGGAAACTTGCTGCTCTAAAACCGAAATGTGAAGTTGCTTTACGAACCCTCATTGACCACGACATGTGGTACAGTATTTCTCGATGGGCCTTGCACCATGAAGCAGAGTTACCTGAACTCGTCAGTCATGGAGTTTGGTTTGAAGAAGGACGTCACCTCTTCATTGAAGGCATTGCTCAACCAGTTTCTTATGGACTTGGTGATGTTGCTCCAAGTGGAGATCGACAACCAATTGCGTTACTCACTGGAGCAAACAGCGGTGGCAAGACAACACTTCTGGAACTCGTTGCCCACATTACTCTCCTTGCTCACATGGGACTTCCAGTTCCAGCAAAGAATGCCTTTGTTGGCCGTATTGAATCCCTCCATGTGCTCGCTAAATCTGGAGGGACCCAAAGTGCTGGAGCTCTAGAAACGACATTGGTTGAACTTGCTCAAGTTGTTTGCAATGACACACCTAAACTCATTCTTGCAGATGAACTTGAGGCGATTACGGAGCCGGGTGCAGGTGCACGAATTATTGCTGGAATGTTACGAGCTGCCCAACAACAAACCAAAACGACGATGGTTCTTGTCACTCACTTAGCCCCTGCCATTCTTGACGCATATGGCGGTTCAGGCCTCCGAGTTGATGGAATTGAAGCCAATGGATTGGATGAACATCTTGAATTAATTGTTGACCGAACTCCAAAGAGAAATTGTCTTGCCCGTTCCACACCAGAGCTTATTGTTCGAAGATTGGTTGAACGATCAAATGGTTCTGCAAAAGACGTCTTTGCAGACATCCTTTCACTGTTCTAATCAGCATTGGCGAGTGGTTTCGCCACCGTATTCGATCATTGGAACTTGGAACAGGTCATCACAAGGTCGATCAATAAGCGGGAGTGTCAAAGTACTTTGAGTCCAATCGATTGTGACTCCACCAGATGCAATTGGGGATGGTACGTAATCTTCTCCAGTTTGAGAAACTGTCAAGAGAATACTTTCACCTGGTTGTAAGATAACGTCCATTGGTAAGAATTCCATAAGCGCATTCACCGATACAAACGGCGTGAGAACTTCTTGCCCATCTCTTCCGCCTGCATGGAATCTCAAGTCCATGACTGCATGGCCAAGATGCATACCTGTACCGTCAGTCATCTCGATGAAGAGATGACCACCGGTTAATCCAGGAGTTGCATCGATGTGGAACGTAGGCATACCAACGATACGAGTTTCTTCTTCAAACGGGCCGTAACTCAGTGTAACGCTGCTTGTTGCCGATACAGTCGAACCAGATGGAGCAAGATCGCTGCCAATTAACTCAAAGTTATTGACATCAAGAGGAGGATATGTTTCTTCAAATCGCCATCCTCCTTGATTATCTTGCATTTCAACACCTAATGTTGGGGCTCTGCCTTCGCCTCTCAAGTACCAATCAAACCAGTAGAGCATTTCGTCTGCCCAATCCCAGCGAAGTGTGTATGGATATGCTTCCTCTCCACGACCAGCGCTCAAGCTGCTATGCCCATCCTTTCTGTCAGGGTAATCATGAGCCCATTGCCCTGCTAAGGTTTTGACTTCTATCCCTGCATCTTCAACAATTTGATGGGCTGGGAAGGTCATATGTGGATCAACGTTCCAATCTTGCATTCCTTGAATAATGTAAATCGAACCGTTGTAGTTCTGTGCGACTCGATCTAAGAACGAGCGCTCAGTCCAGTAACTATTTCCAGCATACGTTACCATGCCACCGCTGAGATAGGCAGCTGGACCATTTGCGTATCCTTGGACGTAGCCTTCGCAAAGATTGTGACTGTCTTCTGTATCCCCATCGACTCCAAACGAACCATAGACGCCGTTGTGCATAATCATGCCACGAGCTTCCATGCTTCCATTTCTCCACATCAATTCATGAACGCCAATGAGACCTGACATTGGCACAATTGTAGCGAGATGAGGGTTTCCGAATGTTGCAGCTTGCCAGGGCGTAGAGCCGTCGTAGGATTTCCCAATGATGCCGACCTTACCATTTGACCAAGATTGAGTACCCAACCAAGTAACAGCAGCATCAATTCCTCGTTGTTCATCTGTTCCCATAAGGTCCATGCAATGGTTTGATTCCCCGGTACCAAATACAGAAACTTGAGCAACTCCGTATCCATGAGGTACGTAATTCTCGATGAGCATTCTTCCAAGACGATCTGCTGGAGTGAGTGCGTCAACATCACCATCGTCATAATATGGTCCAATTTCAGCAATTACAGGAACAAGACATTCATCCGAGAGATTCTCGGCTGAACTGTAATCACAGCCTTCAATCACGGGTAACCACAATCCAAGGTGCACTTCTGCATCACCGGTAATACCGGCTCCACCATCTGCAAGTGTGATACTTGGAACTGGGACGTAAACTGATTCAACCGGGGCGATTGCATACGTACCGTTTACGCTTACTCTGGAAAACACATCTGAATCATCGTATGTGAGTTCAGTTCGATCCCACGGTTCGGGATAATTTTCTTCATCGGTTTGGCTTATCGAATTCTCTAAATCTTCACCGAAGCAACCCGTGAGGAGACTCGGTAAAAGGAGAACTGCCAGTAAAAAGCCGCTTCGCATGGTAATCGGTTAAGGGACCAACATATGACGCTTTGCGCATCATGATGATTCTTGGGCTTCCTGAGCCTCGAGTTCAGCACGTACTTCATCCATATCCAGAGATTGAAGTTTACCAATCAAATCTCGAAGAGCATCTTCAGGAAGAGCACCTGGTTGCATAAATACGCCAATGCCGTCTTTGAAAGCAGCTGTTGTTGGGATTGATCGAATACCGAAATTGCCCGCAAGTGCTTGTTCGACTTCCGTATCGACCTTTGCAAATACAACCTCGGGAAACTCTTCCGAGATTGCTTCGAAAACGGGGGCATAAGCGCGACAAGGACCACACCATTCAGCCCAAAAATCTATGATTACGAGTTTATTTTCTTCAATAATCTCATTGAAAGATGATTCGTGCATTGTGAGGGTCGGCATGAGTGCTCCTGTAGTTCAGAGTATATTTGCCCATGCATTATTCCATGATGCTGCATCGGCGGATTCATGTGCTGTAACGCAACCCCAAGAATATGAGCCGAACTCTTGTCCTTGGTGCAGTACTAATTTTCCTCTTTACTTCTGCTTCTCCAGCCTCGATGCTACTTGATAATCAACAAGTAGAAACAGTCGGGGAAGATGACAACATCACCATTTCTGAGATTCTCGTTTCACCAAGCAGCATGAAGAATAACGAGACGTGTACAAATTGCTACAACGCAACAGACTGGAACGGAGATGGAGACTACGGGAAGTTTTCTGATCAATTCATTGAACTTCACAACCCTACTTCTCAAGCCATCAACGTCTCTAACTGGGTCCTTGACGACAAGCCAGATGGAGGAAGTGCTCCATGTCAAATTGCACGCAACACCGAAATTCCAGCAAATGGATACATCTCGATATTCATCAATGCATCACGTATTGAACTTGACTATTTCGACGGAGACAGCGTAACCCTCTCCGACTCAACTGGAACCCTTATCGATCAATTTTCCTATCCTGCAAAAGACTCTTGGTACGGTAACTCCTACATCACATTAGAAAACGGTTCCATCTGGAAAGTAAGTCCTCCAACACCAGGCTATGCAGAGGATGAATCATTCTCGTCTGCGCAAAACATGGTCGGATGCTTCGGAATCAGCGATGGTGGAAGAGTTGACGCAATGGTACTTCAAGGCCGAGTCGTCACGATGAATGCTGAAGCAGATGTCATCAACGAAGGGAATGTCCTCATCCGTGATGGTAAGATTGAAGCTGTTTGGGGAGACCAAATACCTGCCAATGTCGATTTAACCAACGTTCCAATCATTGATACAAACGGCAGTATCTATCCAGGCCTCATCGACTCACACAATCACATGCATTACAATCACATTCCACTTTGGGACTTTGAGGTCCACACATCATCAAAGTCTGAGGAAGGCGGTTACTCTAACAGAAACCAATGGAAGAATAATCCAAATTACAAGCGAGATATCTCTTGGATGAAGACGTTCGTACAAGGCGGCAGTATGTGGAACATGGCTGATGAGCAGATGAAGTACGCAGAGGTAATGGCTGTTGCTGGAGGAGTAACATCCGTCCAAGGTTCACCGAGTTCAAACACTGATGCTTGGGACAGCATGCTTTCAAGAAACATCGAATTGTACAACTTTGGTTGCTGCGATGATATTCACACAAAAGTAACCACTCTAGAAAGCGATTATGTCGGAAACCATATCAAGACTGGAAACAGCTCCAAAGACCTCAACGCATGGTACCTTCACCTCTCAGAAGGTGTTGACGAAATCAGCCGAGCCGAATTTGACGTCTTAGTTCAAAACGACCTCCTTGTTGGTGAATTGGTTGTTGTTCACGGAACGGCATTGACTGCAACTGAATTCGCAATGATGGGCCAAGTTGGAGCTGACTTAGCATGGTCTCCATTGTCAAATCTCCTCCTCTATGGAGACACAACCGATGTTGTGGCTGCAGACCAAGCCGGCGTTCGAATTTCCCTTGCACCGGATTGGGGTCCAAGTGGATCGAAGAATGTCCTGCATGAACTCAAAGTTGCTGATGTTTGGAATAAGCAAGCGCTTAGCAGCTACTTCTCCGATTATGAACTTGCAGCAATGACAACAAAGAATCCTGCACTAGCCAACAATTGGGATGGCTTCGTTGGAAGAGTAAACGCAGGTTTGTATGCAGATCTTGTCGTTGTCGATAACTTCCATGAAGACCCTTACAGAAACCTCATCGAAGCAGTTGACGCTGATGTTCGATTGACTCTTGTGAATGGACAACCTGTTTGGGGAGACGTCGACATCATGAGTGAACTGAAAGGAACCGATTGGGAAACTGTTACAGGTCCTGGTTTTGATAAGGCAGTCGACGTAACCGACCGTTCTGTTTCCGAAGGTACGCAATCATGGGCTACAATCCTAGGCAACATGGAGATGGCCATGGCCCTTGATCAGGCAGATATTGATGCAACATGGTCAGCAGATACCGGCAGCTACAGTTCTATGCAAGGAAATGTCTTGAACAATATATTCACAACTGGAGACACACGTCACTTCGGAATCATTGAGGGCTCAAACCATGCAAATACACATGTGGATTTGACTGTCTTACAGGATTACTATGATGTTCCAATGGTCAATGGAGAACGTACGGGCGTCAATGTTGTGTTTACGCCTCAAGACGGTAACAGCGGAGGTTCAACAATTGATCCTGTTGACCCAGTCGACCCTGTTGACCCAGTCGATCCTGTTGATCCAATTGATAATGGAGAGACAAACGATACCGGTCGTGATGATTGCCCTCCAAATTGTATTCTTGGAGACGATATCGAAGACACCAAGGCAGAAGAAGACTCTTTGATAGGACCTGGTACTCTCCTGGTGTTTATTGTAATCATACTACTGGTAGCTATTGGACTCTTGACTCGGGAAAGTGAGGAAGAGAAAGTCTTCAGCGAAGATCAGACCGTGCTCATCGAGAAAGAGTGGGAAAATGAATCGTTACAATTCGTCCCGGACATGCCACCGTTAAGCCCACCACCAGGTGGTAAACTCGAAGAAGAGTAATCAAGCAAAGTCCCAAGTTGGACCGTCTGGCGTATCCTTCACGACAACACCAAGTTCTGCTAATTCATCGCGAATAGCATCAGCACGCGGCCAATCCTTGTTGCTCCTTGCATCTGTTCTCTGGGAAAGAAGTTCCTCGACCTGAGGAGCGATTTCTGCTCGTCGCGGATCTTCCTCAGGTTCTGCGAGCACGACTTCAGGCTCGGGCAAGATTCCGAGAATTTGTCCTGCTGTTTCTTCAAGCCAATCCTTTGCATAGTTAGCAACTGCTCGAGAATCGACTTCATCGAGTTCCATTGAAAGAATACGTTGTAGTTCCTTGGTTGCAGCGAGAACCTTGGCAACAGCTTCTCGGCTATTGAAATCATCATCCATTGCTCTAGCAAATCCTTCCCCCATCTTTTCAAGAAGACCAAGTGATTTTGAGAGTGGGTTCATGCTCGTGATATCTGCCATTGGCAAATCTTGGATTTGACCTTCAGTACATCCACGGAGAGCCGAAGCATAGGCCTCAATGATGCGATTGTAATTCCGTTCAGCATCTTTCAGGAGTTGTTCGTTCATATCAATAGGCGAACGATAATGCGCATTAACCAGTGCAAATCTGAGTACCATTGGATTTATTTTCTTACGAATCTCTTGTATTGTCCAAAAGTTACCAAGAGACTTACTCATTTTCTCTCCATCAATGTTAACAAAGCCATTGTGGAGCCAATATCCTGCAAGAGGGGAATGGCCAGTATGGCATTCACTTTGGAAAATTTCAGCCTCATGATGGGGGAATCTCAAGTCATGGCCTCCTCCATGAATATCAAAGGAAACTCCAAAGTGGTCGAGACTCATTGCACTGCATTCAATATGCCATCCAGGGCGACCTTCCCCCCATGGAGAAGGCCACGTTGGTTCACCTGGCTTTGCTTGCTTCCATAATGCGAAGTCTTTGTGATCTCGTTTTGTATCTCCAGTGCCTTGGACTCTTCCACCTGCTCCTTGTCGGACCGCATCAATTGATTGTCCTGTGAGCAAACCATACTTTTCTGGAGCAGATTCGACATGGAAGTAGACACCATCATTTGCAGCATATGCATGCTCTTTAGCGATTAAATCCTCAATGATGTGAATCATTGAATCGACGTATTCAGTACATCTTGGATAATGATCAGCTCGAAGAATATTGAGTGAATCCATGTCTTCATAATAGGTTTCAATGTTCTTTTCAACCAACACTTTCCAATCTTCACCAGATTCAATAGAGCGCTTGATGATTTTATCATCGATATCTGTAAAATTTTGAACATAATCTACGTCATATCCTGATGCTTCAAGCCAACGATGGATCAAATCGAAAGCGATGTAGCAACGGGCATGACCCAAATGACATCGGTCGTAAACCGTCACACCGCACACGTACATACCTACTTTTCCAGGAGATTGCGTCTTGAAATCGACTTTTTCTCTGCGACGAGTATCGTGAAGGCGAAGTGGCATGTGAACAGGTCAATGGTGTAATCCCTCTCACTTGAAGGTTCATACGCAAGAGGTCCTACGCAGGTATGAGACTCATGTTGGATTTGACTTCGACTGATGGAATTGGGTATTTCAACAGAAAACTCAAGGACACGGATTTAATCCAGATTTCATGGATTTTACCAACAGTATCGATCATTTTAGCCTCGTTAATCCACTACTTTTCAGGAAATTACCGAGATATTCCATTCTTCATTTCCGAAACAGACCATCCTGGCTTAGAAGATCACGTCTTTTCGATAGGGTTGTTCTTGTCCGCAGTAATACAATCTGTTGTTTCATTCAGGCTTTACATTTTGTTCAAACCAGTCGCTTCGCCCAAATTACATCTCGTCGCTCTGCTTTGTGGATTAGCAACTTCGACTCACCTAGCAGTGTTAGCATTTGCAACAATGGATCAATATCTTGAGATTCACATATACACTGCTATGGTGGTCTTCCACGGTGGCTTCGCATGGGCTTTTGCAACGCATTTCTCATTACCAAAATCAACATCAAAGGGACGTAAAGTGCGCCTCTATTCTTTAGCACTAGCCTTTGCGTCTCTTGTCGTGATGAGTGTTTCAATTCGAGAAGGAATAAAGTCCGGAGAAAAGGAACTCGGAGTTCATTCTTCTGAGATTGGTTTGGAATATCTACAACCGTGGGTTGATGTCGCTGC
>JABIYX010000092.1 GCA_018666575.1 Methanobacteriota archaeon
AAAGATATCGCAGACAGCATGGACTTCGTTGAGCGACGACTCGGAACAGTTGCTGCGGTACGCGGCTATGGGTATACGCATGATTGCGAACGCATGGATGAGGGGCCAGAACTCTCCGCCTACAAGACATTAGCAACCATGATCGACAAGATGAATGGACAACTGAATCTATGCCAACGATTGCGAGCAATCAATGCCAGAACCGTTGCATCCTCTGTTATTCGTTCCCACTTCCTTCCTGATTTGCGCGGTAATCTCAATGCATACGGACGGCAGAAGATTCGGTGTTTGAAGTGTGGAAATTCATATCGGAGAATGCCACTTGCAGGCCATTGTATTCAGCCTGAAAAGGTGGGCGGTAGAGGGTTATCAGCGCACGGTGTGGCTCGAAATGAAGGTGGCCAATGTAACGGAAAACTCGCCCTAACTGTTTCAGAAGGAGCTGTTCGAAAGTACATCGAAGTTACAAAGCACGTTATGGATACATACGGAGTAGATACATACACTCGTCAGAACATGGAATGGTTGGCAGGAAGTGTTGAGTCGCTGTTCAGCAACGATCGTGCGAAACAGATGTCACTTTCCGATTTCTTGTGATAGGAAAGCGATTCGTGTGCGCCATCTGAGGGCAATGTTCGTATTTACCCAAATCTTATGACTTGAGGCTGTTAGCCGAAAGTAGGCGGTAGGAGTGAACTCACAACGACTTCTCCTCTGGACATTACTCTCTTTTTCTATTATTTCTATTTCAAGTGCAGGCGCTGTTTTCCAACTTATGGAAGATGTCCCCCCTCTTCTAAGAGCATCATGGAGATTCCAACTTACGGCATTAATTATGGCGCCAATTTTTGCTTACCAATTCAACGCCATGAGAACGGATGAAGAAGCAATTACTAAACTAAAATCAAAACAGACTCTATGGATTTTAACAGGATCGGGGCTCAGTCTTGGACTCCATATGGGGGCATGGGTTTGGTCATTGGACAATACCTCGCTTTCACACAGTTTATTATTCGTTACAATTCATCCACTCATCATTGTTTTTGGAGCTTTAATGTTGAGAAAATACGTTCCTTCCAAACAAATTTTTGGGGCAAGTATCGGATTCATTGGAGGAGGGATTACACTTCTAGGAATCTCTGTTGAATCTGAAGTAACGTTACTTGGAGATCTTGCTGCTATCGTTGGCGCATGTGCAGTCGTTGGATATTTCATCGCAGGTAGAACTCTGCGTCAGTGGATGCCTCTTTTCGTGTACATCTTACCTGTCACAATCATAGCTGCAGTTTTCCTTGCAATTATGTCACTTTTACTTGAAGGCAGTACATTCTCAATGACCAACCAAGATTTATCGATATTTGGGTGGTTAAGTAGTGCTTGGATTTTTTATGTCCTCTACTTGGCCATCTTCCCTGGAATTGTTGGACACGCTGGCATAAGTTCCGTTCTACGCTGGTTCCCTCCAATAATCGTGAGCGTCGCGTATCTGTTTGAACCCCTCATCGGCTCCTTCATCGGATGGGTTTTAGGAACAACAGGAATACCCAGTTTCTGGACATGGGCTGGGGCAATTGTCTTGATGATGGGGACTATCCTCGTGATATGGGGCGATGAAGAGAACAAAAAACAAGAGGTTGAATTATAATGATTAGCAATGGAAACTCATCTTTAATTGTCGCTGGATTTTTCTCAGCATTAATTGGTCTTGCCCTCAATGGAGTCTCTCGACTAGCGATCGGAGAGCCCATCATTGAGCCAGATGCCGTCGTCATTTCCCAATATATCATCACGAGCATGGGAACAAGTGTCATCGGACCCGCAGTCATCTTCATCCACCGCTTACATCTCAAATCAACAGATATGGAATACGGTGTCCTTTCTATGAATTGGCCCGATTCAAATGCTCCGCTAACGAAAATTGGGCCCGTTCGAGCAAAGATTGCATATTCATTACGGAACTTAATAGAGGGTATTGGAACAAAAGAGGCTGGTGCGCAGAGTGAAATAATCGCCAATCAAATCGTGCATTGGACACTTCATGAACAAGAAGCAAACGTTCGTGATTTCGGTCGAATTCAACTCATTTCTCAAACACCTGGTCTTTCTCAAGATGCTGAGGCAAAAGATACGTACCAACTGATTACAGAATTCGCCAAGAAGGGGGACTCCATCTATGCTACAGCGTTCACGAACACTCGTCTGTGGTGGTTGAGACCTCAGACTGGAGAAAAATTCTTGAAATTTAATCTTGACCTTATTGGAAGAGGATTGGACATTAAACGGATATTTGGCGTTAATCATCCAGATTGGCCTGGATTTGACTTGGGGGAAGATGAAGAAGGAGCAAAGAAAAGACTTATTCAACTCCATGCAAACCTCAAAGGTACTGAAACATATACAATTGAATACAATTCATTCATGAATTCACGGATTCGGACGAGATATGGTATGGAATTACGGGATTGCATGATCTTAGTTCGTAATGGAAAACCATATTTTGGATTGGAATGGGCAGTTGATCTCTTCGGTGAGGCAGACAAAGTTTACGTTGTTTTTGGACAGTCCCAATTAAACACGCTTTACGATAATATGTTGGCTATTTTGGATGTTGATCAATCAGACGGTCTTTCGATAATCGAGCAACAGAATCCTTATGAGATTGAAAATTTGGAAGAAATAAAAAGAGCAATGAGTGATCTAAAGAGTATTCTCGATTGAAGATTCAATACCCTCTGTTTGTCTTTATCACACATCATTATGTGATGGGATCTCTCCACGGTGAATCATTTGCTTCATCCGCTTCTGGCATACCAATACGGGTTCTTCGGAATTCACGGGGTTTGTCTTCTTTCACAACCGTTTTTTCATTGTATTTTGTTACGAACTTTCGAATACCGATCTCACCAAAGGCAACGACAACAAGCAAAATTGAGAGTATGAGATGGCCCCAAATTGCAATGGGAGCAAAAGGAGCAACGTCAAGTGTTTGAGTTGCTAAAATATTCTCTCCAATCGTTGTTTCAAGTGTATATTCACCCGGAGGGAGATCTGCTTCTATGGAAACAAACTCATTGGTTTGACCACTCCATGAAAGAACGACGTTCCCCTTTTGGTCAACAAGTTGCCACGAAACATCTTCACTGATTGATGCATCATCAACGTGAACGAATTCGGATTGGAACTCGATTGGTAAATCCGCTTCACTTCCAAAGACTGGTTGTAACGAAACTTCGCGGTTTGCTTGGAATTCATGGTCAGCATCGTTCAATTCCTGAGAAGCGATGTTGTTTGAGACATTTGCCCAAATGATATTGATGATGAGAAACGCTGCAGCCCACATAGCGTAATTGATAATTTTACGGGCCTCCATAATATCAACTCGTCAATCATAGTTTATGAGTTGGTGTTCAACTCCTAAGCGAATCATAGCCTCGTTCATCCACTGTAATTTATCCAACTTAGCAACAGGATTCGTTGTACCAGACCACCTTCCAACCTTTTGAGTTGAAAATCCAAGGCATTGAACATGGCTTAGGTCTAGTCCTATCGATTGAAGGAAACAAAGAGCACGATCTCCGTCAGTAAATCCTCCAGGATTGTACATTCCTGAAAACGATGTTTTTGTTTGATGTGTTAGCGTAAGCGAAGGTACTGATTCCATCAATGCCCATTTCATACATAGCCCATTCCACGTTTCCAAGTTATCACCATGCGCATGCAGAACGATATGTACTGAAGATTCGACAGCACGATGAAGATGTTCAGCGCCATCCCCGTCGCTGACAACACAGAGTACTTTGGACAAGTCATCAATCGCTCCTACAGCCCCATCCGCAGCGATGAATCTGGCTTCAGGGTCATAGTCGGATGTGCGTATGCTCTGCGAACCTGCTCCCACAACATAGAGTTGTTTTGCTGCATGAAGATGGTTGCGAAGTTCGATTGTCGCTAGCTGGCGTTTGTCAGTATTCCACTCTTCTCGACCGAATGGTCGCTCTTCAGAAAACAATAATTCCATTTGTTTCGCTGACTCAACGTCGCTTTCTATTGAATAGCCGAATGCATGACGAACCTCATCTTGCAAGGCAAGGAGAGGCTCGAGCACATCATTGAACACACCTCCCCCTACAGGAGGATGTTGAAGAAAGGTTTGGGTTGTCAAGTTCATATGGTATCGGGTTCATTCGTATGATGTGCCCCGACCAAC
>JABIYX010000083.1 GCA_018666575.1 Methanobacteriota archaeon
CAGACACAACCCGGGTTATGGCAGGAGAATATCTCCACGCAACAGTTGACATCACCAATACGACAACCATGGTCGTCCCCGGGTTGTCTCAAACAATTGCATTCAATGTAACCAATACGGGTAATGCTCCAACTTCCTTTGATCTAACCTCCGGCATATCTGTTAACGCCCTCAATTGGGATCACAACATTTCAATTTCCAACACTGGGGAATTGCAAGTTGGTGAGGTCGTAACTGGATTCATCACTCTTGAAGTGCCCCCAATCCAGATGCCATTGGTGCCTGCTGAGCACAATCGGGCTGGAGATAGTCTGAGCGCATACATTTTCGCAGAGGCTGACACTGGAAGCATACCAAACACGGATACAGGGCAAGTCGAAGTGCGGCCTGTTATCGCTATTGATCCTGGATTGCCGTTTGAAAGCATCACGCTAAGTCAAAACGACGTTCTTGATGCTGGGCAATCTACGGGCATTAACGAAATTCTTGGTCTAACAGTTCAGGTTCGACACAATCTTGCCTCCGATATTACAGAAACCGTTGATGCGGATTTAGCGGTTGGAGACATTACATTCGAAGCCCTAACCTCTGGAGGATTCAACGAGGTTGATCGCTGGAATGCCACTGTTACGCCAAATCAAACAACCGGATTGTCACTTGGTCAAAGTTTTGCTGCATCTTTAGGAATTCAAAGTCGTTCGGGGCAAGTTCCTCTTGCAGGAACAATCAAGATTCCAGTAACGACGACTCCTACGCTAAGCGCAGTTCACGTGGCCTCTTCTGTATACGCACCTGCAATCACTCAAAATCTTTCGATTTTCATTCCAAAGGTCATCAATGGAGAAATTACTGAAGCAGGGCCGCTTGATGCCAACGTTGGCGTCGATACTGACTTCATGTTCACATTTGGAAACACAGGCAATGACCGCTCATCATATCGATTAGAAATAGAGCAAAATTTGCCTACAGGATGGGAAGCCAGCCTTGAGACAACCAGTCCAAACAATACCATCGTTGATCTTGCGAGTGACCTCGAAGACTATCCTGCAACATCAGGCGTGCATTTGTCACTGGTCACACTGACTGTGAAAACGCACCCTCTCGCACCTTCAGGTCTTCTTCAACCTCTTACAGTACGTTACTATGACTTGGATTCAGGCGCCTACATTGGCGAACAAATAATGGACATTAGGGTCGGAGAGACAATCAACGCCTCTATAACACCAGAGAGTCAGATGATTGAATCAACGCCGTACGAATCTCCTTCTGCATTCGTTGTCATCAAGAACACTGGAAATGGGCCAACTACCTACAGCGTTTCGATTGATGATGGCGGGTATGACGACGTTGCATTTGAACTCGACACATCGAGTAGTGTGATCATCGCTGCTGGATATGAATCCTCTGTCCGAGTGAACATTATTCCAACTGCAGAAGCGAGTGCGGATGAATTTTACATGGCGACTGTTACGGTTTCCATGGTTGATGAAAACGGCTTATTGATTGAACTGTATGCAGACATCATTGCGAATATGTCTGAAGTTCACGATGTCCTTCTTAGCACTCCGGAAAATCTCGCAGCAGTTCCAGGTACAATCGTAACCTTACCGTTTGATTTGGAAAATACTGGCAATCTTGTTGAAACAGTAAACGTGAATATTTCGATTGACGGTGGATGGGATGCAACTCCAATAGTCCAAACCTTCACTCTCCCAATTGATGGTTCTTCATCTGGTACCTTTGATATCACAATACCTGCCCTCGACGGTACTGATAATATGCTCAATGGAGCAATTCATGATGCTAACATTACCGTGTTCAATACTGCTACCGGTGAAGTGTATGTTGAGAGCAAGGTACAACTTCTCGTCGCCCCTGTCTTCACCTACATACTTGAGGACTGGGAGAGCGAATACTTCTTCCATCAAGGTGACAATCGTGAATGGACTGCCGTCATTACCAACACAGGGAACCAAGATGTTGTCGTTAATGTAGGCTATCAAATTCTCATGCCAGGACTCTCCATCGAAAGTAACGATTGGAGTCTCTCAAGTACCGCTCCTACTCAGTTATCACTGCCAAGAAATGCCCAAGTATCTCTAACAGTAGGTGCTAACGCAGTCGAAACAAACCCTGATTTGACCACTGCTGCTGATTTCCGTATTACCCTCACTCCAACCGATGTGGATGTAGAGGGAAGTGGTGAATTCACAACCGAGCTGAAAATGAAGAGATTGTTTGACATCGGCTATGCAAATCAATTGCAAGCTCCCGCAAACGACGATCCAATTGCGGTCTTCATTCCATATTCTCACATTCCATCGTCGAATGATGCTCCAACAAACTACTCAATTGAGATATGTGGCATCACCCGCCTACTGGACTTTAATTCACTCGGCTTATCAGAGGACGATTACGTTTGGAACATTTCCATAATCAATCTCGAAGGTGCTGAATCCACCCATTACGTAAATCTCACGCAGCCATGCGTCCCTGGAACCAACGTTATTGAACTTCCAGAGCGAATTAAGTACGTTCAATCACCTCCGTTGACTTTCATGGTAAAGGTTCCAGACCGACCTAATATTCTCCCCGGTGATGGATTTGACCTTGACATTCGACTCTACCACCCTGATGAGCATAATGACTACACAGTATACACCGAAGAAACATTCACATTTGCTCTGAATATGTATGCTGATCCAATGATTGACCCATCCTCGCAACGTATTGTCGATGCTGATGGTAACGAACTCGATGAATTGATGGAAGGTCAAACAGCATATCTTGAATTCATACTGAAGAACGAAGGCACTGCGCTTGCAGTCGGTGTGAATTCAAATCTTGAATGCACCGGCTTGGTCATCAACGACAAAACTCCAGTTGTCTCCTTCTTACCTGAAGGCGCGGAAGAAACACTCCGTTGGCAAGTAACAGGGGAGACACTCGACTGGTGGGAGCAAGGTGTCGATGCTGATTGTACTGTCTCGATTGTTTCATCTTATGCTTTGAACAACGTTGTTGAAAACGATGTATTGGAATTCCAGCAAACAATTGATTCCAGCGCTCCTTCTCCAATAACCGTACTTGCTGGATTTGGAATTGCACTCATCATCACAATAGGATTGCTCGGCCTTACAAATCAAAACGAGAAATACAGACTTGGAGCGGTTTACTCCGGCGTCGTCATGCTTGGTTTTGCCTTCCACTTGCTCGATTACTTCTGGTGGGGCCCAAGCATTATCGCCATCACTGCTCTATGGGTTTGGCGCATGGCATGGCGTAGTAGTGAAGAGTTTAGATACATTCACGAGGATTATCAACGTGCCAGAAAGGGAATCTCAACCATTTACGCAGATCACTTCCAAGCGTTAGCCGATTCAAGGAGACAACTCACAGTGATCCTCAGCCTTCCTCTTCTCGGATTCGTTGCTGTAATTCTCGGATTGCCTCCGCAAATGTCTCCTGATGAGACAAATTTGATTTCTCTTGTTGGCTATATCCTCCTCTCAACAATCGTCGTTTGGATTATTCTCCGACGCTCCAACAATATGTATGGCTCCCTTTACGGGCGACTCACTGACATCGAAGTCAAAGCAACTCGAATCGAACGTGATCTTGGTGATCCAGCTCGTTTACTCAACGACCTTGCAATGGAAGGGCTTGACCTCTCCGCAATTATCGAACCGCCTCAGTCGACAGTAGCGGCTGAATCAAATGAGGAGGTGATGTCTGATGGCGAAGAGCAAGTCTGATGATGTTGATTTCACAATCGACGCCGATCTTGAAGACGGTGATCTGGCGGATGCACAAGCTGCAATAGCGGCTTCCACAGAAAGTGCACAACGCCTCATGCAAGCCAGCAGAGAACTCGAAACCCTTGTCCAGGGTGTTGTCAGCGACGAAGTCAATTCATTAGCCACAACCGAACTTGACATGCTCCAAGCACGTTCTTTCCTCGAAGCCCATCGCCTTCGAAGAGCACGTCGTAGCGTTAAGAAAGCTGAGAAAGCACTCGAAGTCCTCGAAGAAGATGTTCTCTATCTGCGTCGAAGCATCGCTATGCTTCATCGTTTACTACGTGAGAAAGCCCTTGCCGAAGAGGAAGTTGAAAATGTTCTTAGAAGACTCAGAAACGCCACCGGCGCCGCAGAAATCGGTGATGTTGGATACGCTGCTACAGAAGTCGAGTACCTTGTCGATGATCTCATCGGCGGTAATTCATCAACCCTTAATCCATTCTTGTTCAGGCATTTCTGGCTCTCCGTCGATACTCGATGGCCTGCTGGTGGAGAGACTGGCGTTCTACTTGTACGAATCATCAATGATGGAGATATTCCGCTTCCAATGATGCGTTTGCAGCCTCCAGTTCCAAGAGGATGGGTTGCTAATCCTTCGTTCATTGACGTACCAGTCATCGGCCCAGGCGGTAATCTACCAGTTCGATTTGAAATCAATGCTGATCGACGACACGGCTCAGATGAAATACCTCTCTCTCGAAAACTTTCAATAGCAACCGGGTATGAAATGAGGAATGGTAACGTCATGGTAACTATTCGAGCTCAAAACCGTTCAATGGAACCTCTTTCAGATGTTCTTATCCAGCCATGGCTCCCACCAGGCTTTACCGCCGACAAAGTGCCATTCATTGGCAGACTAACTCCTGACGAAGTGGCAGTAATACGCATGCCACTTCGCATAGACTTGGGTCAAGGAGGTGCTTCTTGACCCCATCCATTTCCAACCTCTTCGGAGGAAGGACGAGTAAAAGGTGATAAAATGAAAACCGAAAAAGAAACGAAGCAAGACGAACTTGCTGCTATCGGTATTGGTGCAATGATTGTATTCATTGCATTGATTCTGGTTGCGGCAGTAGCGGCAGCGGTCATTATTCAGACCGCAGAAAAGCTGCAACAGAACGCACAAGCCAGTGGTGATGACACCCAAGAGCAGATGTCCACGAAAGTGATTCTTCTCTCTTCAGTCATCAACGACATGACTGGAGGTACTGAATCTCTATTCATTACCTTCGAGTTGGCACCAGGGTCTGAACCTATTCTAGGTGATGATCTGGCATTCACGGTTATCTGCGAAGGCGCAGGTGCAGCCGTGGCTTTTGCCGATGGTGACTTCACTGGAGCAACAGTACACACTGGCGATGGTGCAGGTATTGCAGCAATCACACTCAACCCGGGAACAACCTATGTTTTCGTCATGAGTGTTGCTAACTGTGCTCCATCAGCTAACACTGACCACATTATGGTAATTTCAGTAATCGGTGGCGGAACAACATACGAAGAACTGCAATACGGCAGTGCTCCGACTGTTGGGGACGTCGTTGTTTGAGGTGATTTATTATGAAGAACACACAAGAAAAGAATTTGAAAAACGATAACCTAGCCGCAATCGGTATTGGTGCAATGATTGTATTCATCGCACTTATCCTCGTTGCTGCTGTAGCTGC
>JABIYX010000102.1 GCA_018666575.1 Methanobacteriota archaeon
CTTGTTGAGTAATGATGCTGCATACATCACTGGTTCTGTCCTTCATGCCAATGGTGGATTGTATCTTCCTTAGACGCATGTTCTTGAAGGGTTGCCATCAAGGACAACCATGACCGAGACGTGGGATGACGATGGTGCCTTTGAGCACATCGCAGACCAAGAAGTCTCAGAAATCGACTTACAAGAGCGTGACCCGTTTGATTTGTCCAAGGCCTTGGAAGGTGCAGCATTGGAACACCTCCACCCTTCTGTAAAACGATTCAACCTGCACAGTGAGTTCGAGCCTTCCGGTGATCAACCAAAGGCCATTGAAACGCTTATGGAACAACTTGAGAATGGGCAAGAGCGTTGCATTATGCTCGGTGTTACTGGAAGTGGTAAGACCTTCGCTATGGCGAATCTTATCGAGCGATTGAACATTCCAACACTTATTCTTAGTCACAACAAAACACTCGCACGACAATTGTATCATGAAGTTGCAGGTTATTTTCCTGAAAATGCGGTTGAGTACTTCGTATCTCACTACGATTACTATCAACCAGAAGCATATCTTGCAAAGCGTGATTTGTACATCGATAAAGAGATGTCAATCAATGAACGCATTGAACAAGAACGCTTTGCTGCTGTAGCGAGTCTTGTCAGTCGTCCAGATTGTGTGATCGTCTCCTCCGTATCGTGTATCTATGGTCTAAATCCACCTGAAACGTTCCTTGAGCATCACGTTCGTGTCCATCGTGAACAGCAGATTGAACCAACTGATTTAATTCGCGAATTGGTGGGATTGCAGTACACGAGAACCACGAATGACCTCTCAAGAGGGGAATGTCGTCTACGTGGAGAAGTCCTTGATGTCTGGATGCCCTCTCGAGATGACCCGTTGCGAATTCGATTTGACCTTGATGGTGTCACTGATGTGCATGTGTGCGATCCTGTTTCCTGGGAGATTCTCGATACTCTCGATGAAGCATGGATTCATCCAAAGGAATTCTTCATGACAAGCGAGGACCGGTTCGAAAGTGCCCTTGAGAGCATTGAAACTGAAATGGAGTTACGTCTGACAGAGTTTGCAATGGCTGGACGTACACTTGAACAACATCGCCTAGAACAGCGTACAAAGTACGATCTAGAGATGCTTCGTGAGATTGGTCATTGTCAGGCAATTGAAAACTATTCACTGCACTTTGATGGCAGAGAGCCTGGTGAACGTCCCTATTGCTTACTCGATTTCTTTTCAGCATGTGCTCGTCAGTTCCATGGAGACCCGAAGAAATTCCTCGTCATTATGGATGAATCTCACGTAACGCTTCCACAAGTTGGAGGAATGTACTTTGGTGATAAATCAAGAAAGGACAGCCTAATCGAACACGGATTCCGTTTACCAACTGCTGCTGACAATCGTCCACTGAAGATGCCTGAATTCCAGCATCTTGTACCTCAAATGGTCTATGTCTCTGCAACACCGGGTGAACGAGAGTTACGCCACTTGTGCGAAATTACTGGTCAAAAGGTTCCGTTAGGTCTCGAACACGTCGCTTCTGCAGGCGGTGCAAAACCAGCTCATGCAAAGGCAAAGAAGCATCCTGATTCAGAAACCATGTATGATTTACTGCAGAACATCCAAGGGATTGCGAAGATGGAATTACGGCCGACTGGACTGCTCGATCCAAACATTGAGGTTCGGCCAACGGAAGGACAAATCGCTGACCTTCTTTCAGAAATCAATCTCCGCATCGAACGTGGGGAACGGACACTGGTTACTGTATTGACAATCAAATTCGCAGAAGAGGTTGCGGAATATCTCAACCGTATGGGTGTTAAGGCTCATCATTTGCATTCTGAAATCGATACCATCGAACGTACTGAGATTCTCAACGCTTTGCGTATTGGTCACATCGATGTTGTCGTTGGAATCAATCTGTTGAGAGAAGGATTGGATATTCCAGAAGTAAGTCTCGTCGCCATCTTTGATGCGGATCGTCAAGGTTTCCTTCGAAATGAACGCTCATTACTGCAAACCATTGGACGTGCAGCTCGAAATGAGAATGGGCGCGTTCTATTGTACGCAAATGGAATGAGCCCTGCTATGGAAGCCAGTATTCGTCAAACTCTTGAGAGAAGAGTACGGCAAAATGCACACAATGAGAAGCATGGTATCACTCCTCGAACCATTATCAAAGCTTTACCGCAGATGGGTTCAGAATCTGAAGACCTTATTGCAGGAACATCCACTGCATCTGATGGAAAACGCCGTTTAGTCGCTAAGAAGGGTGGTCGAAAGGATGGAGATTGGGCCTCAAAACTGAATTTAGGCGCTGGTGCTTGGGCGCATAGCGAAACAAAAACTCCAATTGGAAATTCAAAAATTCAATTGACTTATGATGAACCGGATGATGTCAAATCATCGCTTACACCCGAGCAACGAATGGATTTACTCTCAGAATTGAAATCGGCAATGAAAGTGGCTGCAAAACAACTCGATTTCGAAGAAGCAGCTCGGTTGCGAGACCGTATCTACGAATTAGAACAGTCCTTGTAATCAATTGGCAAGGCGTAACGCTGCTTGTTCGAGAGACTCATCATTTCCTTTCAAAGAACGTATGTACCGAGGGATTGTTTCGTTTGATCGGCTCAAATCAATGGAATCTCCGACCCATTCAAGCGGTTCAGTGAGCGTATGTTCTTCTCCGAATTTGAATGTTCTCCAAATCGAGCATTCACTTCCATCGAGTGATGTAGTTTGGAGATACCATTTTTGTTCTTCTATCGAGTTGCTGCAGCGTATGTCTCCATCCCTTACAGTTACAACCCAGCATCTTCCAATGCTGTGACCGATGTTCGCAGATTCAAGGAATTCCACCACATCGTCGTTTTCCGCACCTGGTTGAAGCCAAATGAAGGGAATCGTACGTCCTTCAAGCAACCACGACCTCAATTGACCAATGACACGTTCAGGAGAGAGAAAGAGGACAAACAGTTCTGGCTCCTCATCAAGCCATGGGTGAGATCGTATTGGACGCCCTAGAAGCGTGTTTCCAGCATCCCTTGGATGAACAGGGACCATTCGATAACCCAGGTGTCCTGCATCGTGAAACGCTTGGTGTGCAGGCCTGTCTTGACGTAATCCTGCACCGATGATGTGGACGGAACGAACGTCTGCTAGCCATGCGTCGTGTTCTTCCATGAACGTTCTCCGTGGTCACTGGTTTTGAAGGGATGTTTTTGTCATGGTTGAAAACTGCGATTCAAAAGGGAACGGACTTTCTTAAGACCATGAACTACCTCATAATTGGCGGAAACAGCGACATCGCTCAAGATGTAACCACACGACTGCTCGACGATGGACATCATGTCCATTGCCTCATACGAAACACGGAACAACAAGATGCTCTAACCACGCAAGGTATCACCGTAACCGTCGGTGATGCTACGAGCGAAGAGGACATGAAACAATGCATCACTGAGGCAAAGGAACATGGTGAAATCAATGGATTACTGCATTGTGTTGGATCCATTGTCATTCGCCCACCGCACGCTTTGAACAAGGATGCATTTGAGGAAGTGATTACAACTAATCTCACCTCTGCATTCCTTGCCTTGTCCATAGCAGGTAAGGCAATGCTACGACAAGGAAGCGGCCGTATGGTCTTCTCCTCGAGCGTAGCCGGTTCGCTTGGACTGGTTAATCATGAAGCCATTGCAGCCGCTAAAGGTGGTATTGAAGCAATGGTTCGTGCTTCTGCTGCAACCTATGCGCGACGTGGATTGAGAATCAATGCTGTAGCACCGGGACTTACAGATACGAAGATGGCGAGCAAGATACTTTCAAGCGATGCAATGCGGGAGACTGCTGCTCAGAAGATTCCAACACAACGAATTAACAAGAAAGAAGAAGCTGCAACAGCCATGTACTGGCTACTAACCGATGCCCCTGACAACTTGACAGGGCAAGTCCTACACCTTGATGGTGGAATGGCTAACGTCTTAGCCTGAGGGAAGGATGTGAGAGCGGTTGTCGTTGGTGCAGGTCTTGCTGGAATAGCGGCGACGTGGGCTCTTGAACAACACGGATACGAGTGCGTACTTCTCGAATCATCGGATCGCATTGGTGGCCGAATGAAAACAACAACAATCGGTAAGCATACTGTTGATGAAGGAGTCCATGTTCTCCATACAGCCTATCCAACGCTTTCAAGATGGCTTGATGTTGATCGACTGGAACTGAAACCAATGGATCCTGCTACAAGCCTTATCACACCTTCAAATGGTCGTCTACAGACTCTTGGCGATCCTCTACGAGCACCTCTCCTTATGCTCCCATCTCTTTTCACAGCAGGCCCATGGAATGCTCTACGAATGCTTCGATGGAGATTGAAAACGAAAAAGAACGACCTTGAATATGCTATGGATGTATCAACTCTACCAATTGACAAGGGATTCGAATCGATGCGCTTTAGCCCATCGTTTAGAGAATCATTCCTGCATCCATTGTTCACTGGAATTACCCTCGATAATGAGCGTAGAGAGCGTACATCATTTGCATCATTTACCTGGGCTGCTATGTCTCATGGAAGCATGACGATGCCCAGAAATGGAATCCAAGCAGTACCCCAACAACTCGCTTCTCGTCTTAATGATAAGACAATTCGCTGCAATACGAACGTTACTTCAGTCACCTCCACAGGCGTTTTACTCGACAACGGAGAAACCATTGATGCTGACCTTGTTGTGGTTGCTGTACCCCAACACATTGCCAATGTGTGGCTCGATAATCCTCAAGAAATCGTACGTAAACAGACTGCTACGTTTGTTTTTGAAGCAGACGAGTCACCGTTAAACAAACCGAGACTATTGCTCAACAGAGAGTATGAACAAGATGGGCAACATATCCTGCATGTTCACGTACCAACACTGTTGCATCCTTCGGACAAGCACCTCATTGTTGCAACCGTAGTCGGTGATATCGCAACGAATCATCGGAAAAAAACAGTTCAAAAAGCGATTCACGAGGAACTTGAACAATGGTTTGGTCAAGACACATCGTCTTGGAATCTCGTTGGGACCACGCACGTCGATTATGCCCTTCCATCGGGTTCAGTTACTGCAAAGGGCAGAGAACGTCTGGAATTAGTTCATGATGGCGTCTATTACATCGGCGATCATACCATTCACCCTTCTGTCCATGGAACATTACGCTCCGTTGAGCGTTTACTCGAGCGTTTAGAGATTCCATTGCCCCTTCAATCATCATGAAAGGTTGATGAAGGGAAACGCAGGCGACAAGGTATGGCCATTGACCCAGACGAATTCGATATCCCCGTTCAGGATTACGATTTCTCCAAAGCAACTCAAATCACCTCTCTCATCGATCAGATGGCACAAGCAGGCGGCTTTACTGCAACAAAACTCGCTACTGCTCGTGATATTCTTCTGGATATGAAACAGCAATCTGATGCTGTTGATGGTGATATGAGCAAGGTTACCAATTGGCTTTCCTTCCCCGCATGCCTCTGTGCTACTGGTACACGCTCCTTCTTTGTAGAAGCTGTAAAAACCAAGATGTTTAATGTCCTTTCAACGACCTGTGGAACACTTGATCACGATATCGCTCGCTCCTACAAAGACTACTATCATGGTGCTTTCGAGCTTGATGATATCGAACTGGGCGAGCACTCCTTGATGCGTCTAGGTAACGTCATTGTTCCAAATTCATCCTATGGTGAAATCATTGAGGCGGTGGTAATGCCAGCCCTTGAAGAAATCTATCAAGACCGACTCAAGGAAACCGGTAAGACTGGTGCTGATGCATGGATTGGCTTTGGATCAATCCATCTTGTTTGGGAACTTGGAAAGCGCATAGGAACACCAAACTCACTCATCTATTGGGCATGGAAGAACCAAATTCCAGTCTGTATCCCTGGTATTACGGACGGTTCGATTGGAGCACAATTGTTCATGTTCCGCCAACGTCATCGTGATTTCCACATCGATACACTTGCAGATGAGCAAGTCATGTCAGATCTTACGTGGGATGTTGAAACCTCCAATGCCCTCATGGTCGGTGGAGGCATCTCAAAGCATCACGTCATTTGGTGGAATCAATACAGAGGTGGACTCGATTCCGCAGTCTACATCACGACTGCTCCTGAGCATGATGGAAGTCTCTCTGGCGCTCGACTTCGTGAAGCTATCAGTTGGGGTAAAATGCGCCCTGAGGCACCTCACATGTGTGTTGAAGGTGATGCAAGTGTTCTTCTTCCACTTCTTGGAAGCGACATCTTCAATCGTTGATTCGACCAGCTAAATACAACATCAATGCAGTCCGTAGAGGACTCGTCGGTTGCCATCCTTGCTCATCGCATTGCATCAAAACATCATGCAGTGTGCCGAGTGGAGGTCGCTTTTCTTCTACTACATCTTGAATCGGGACCACGGATATCTTTGGAGATGGTGGTTGATCGAGGAGTGATGCGGTAAATGTCCCCGTTGAAGCTGCTTGTGTTCGTTGCCAAAGCATGGAGAATTCATCGATGGTTTGCTGGGCAGACCAGCCCCTGCGTCCTGCAATATCCATCGTATTAGGCAACAAAGGTGAATGAAGAGCAATGCGTACGAATGCTTCAACAACATCTGATTCTGAAACCCAATAATACATACCGTTTGCTTGGTGTGAGACTTCTTTTTGATCCCATAGATGTTCAAGAAATGTGTGATTCAGTCCTTTGTTCGACCCTGTTGGAAGGACGTCATGTAATCGAATTTTAGAAGTTGCTTCATTTGATTCAACTGTTACGATGTTCTCCTGATCGAAGAATGAAAAACTGATATCCGCATTGGTTGATGAATCAATCGAGGAGAGGCCAGTGGCCAGAATCGCTGCATAACGATCCTTGTATGAATCGATTAAAGATGAATCAATACATACAGTGCATTCGAACATTAACAAGCGTTCAACAAAGGATTGTGCAATAGAACCTTCCAGATGTTGAATCTGTATTCTTCGCATTGTTCTCACTCAAAGGAATGCTTCGATCGCTTGTCGTGTGAGGTCAACAACCAGATCGACTTCCTCTGAAGTGATGTTGAAATTCGGCGTGTAGCGAAGTGCATTGACACCACCGTGAATGACTCCAAGACCATGCTTTCTGCACCAAACTTCGACCATATCAAATCCAACAACTTGGAAACGTTCAGGGTCAAGTTCTGCACAAACGAGCAATCCAGTACCTTGAACTTCAAGGATTTCAGTTGGATATTGTTCTTGCAGTGCTTTGAGTTTCTCAACCATTTCAGCACCACGATCACGGATATTATCACGGAGTTCGGGAGTAATGTGGTCAAGAACTGCGACTGCGGTTTCAAGTGCACGTGGATTGGTTGTCATGGTGTTTCCGTAAATTCCAACAACGTACAGTTCGCTTGCTCGCTTGTTCATACCGAGTACAGACAAAGGATATTGTCCTGCGTTGAGTGCTTTCGACCATGCCTCAAGGTCGGGTGCTTCCGCATCCTCAAATCCTTGATAATCAACGACAGACAAGCATCCTTGCCCTCTCAATCCTGCTTGAACTGAATCGACCATGAGCATTGAACCGTGTTCATTTGTAAGTCTTCGGGCTTCATCATAGAAGGCTCTGTCAACACATCGGCCTGGGCTTCCTTCACCTTGTACAGGCTCAAGTGCCATCATTTCGATAAAGAATCCTTCATCATCTGCACGCTTGAACATGGCTTGTAATGCAGGAATATCGTTAGCAGGTACCAATAGGAGATTATCCATATCTCTGAAACTTGCAAGGTTCTTCTTGTATTTGCTCATACATGAGTGAGAGATTTGAGCAGGGCGGCCTGTTCTTCCATGGAAAGCACGCTCAACTGCGAGTAATTTGATCGGTTTCCCTTCGTGTCTGCCACCTGGATCAGTCATACTCTTTGCGTTAACATCAGCAATACGAAGACTGACTGTAACAGATTCAGAACCGCTGTTCATACAGATGAAGCGATCGAACGGACAATAACCACGAGTATGGCCTAGTTCCTTGCGTAGTCGTTCACCAAGGCGCTTTTGAGAGAAAGAAGGAGTCATGATGTTTGCCATTATCCAATTCTGAGACATCGCCTTGATGATAGAATCGGGACCGTGTCCGCTTCCAAGCATACCGTATCCACCATTATCGTGAAGCACCGCACCACTGGAAGTCACCAACCAAGGTCCACGTCCTGCAATTGGAATGTATGGATTCACAGTAGCAGGAGCATAGAAGTTTACGTAGTCTTCTTGCAGATGTGGGATGAGTTCTGATTCTGGAAGAGTCATAACGTCCATTCCAAACTCTTCGATCAAAGCCTGATGTGTGGCACTTGCTTCGTTTATTGCTTGTACAAGTTGGGTGTCAGTCGCACAAAATTGAGCAATGATTTCATCGGTAAGTCCCACGGTTTCCGGAGCTCCGCTTATGTCTCGAAGCTGATGAAGTATGGTGAGAGGATTATCCGCCATGGTATCACGGTGTCGAGGACCTCCTTTGAACATAGCCCTGTAGCCAGTTTCAACACCTCCATATCAGAGGTTGGCATCCACCCTTCGCAGTCCAAAATAAGAAAATTCAATTGGAATTCCATCCATTTCACTTTATTAGAGTCCAAATATCACTCGATCTGAATGGCATATAAATTTAAACTCAATTCAATTGAAATTGGAAAGTATTGTAAATGAAATTACAGTATGTTTTGAGAATTATACGACATTCAAAAAACGAAAATAAATCGCTGTCTCAATTGAGTTCAACGTTCTATAAATCAAAATTCCAATTGGAAATTCGATTATTGTAGTCGAAGAGTATAATAGGCGGGTCGGTTGAACCTTAGACAACCGGGCAAGTCCCGAGGAGATGGGAAAATATGGCAGATAAAGAATACAACATCCAGGAATTAGTACACCGGGATGTCTATGTGAACGACAAAAAAGTAGGAACAATTGTAGGTGAACGACACCATCCTAACGAGGCACGCGTCCAATCGATGCGGATCCAAGTTGAGACAGATGTCGCAGACGAATACATGCGTAAGCCTGCAGAACTAGCACCTTTACCTAAGGAACTGGTACACAGCATTCAAAACGATGGCACTGTAAAGTTGTCTAAGTCTATGCGAGAACTACAACGAAGATGGAGAAACACCATCCGTATTGATGAGAAACTCTACGCACCTGACGAAATGCTTGACCGAGCTGTCCTCGATAATCAAGGGCGAGAAGTTGGCGTTATTGTTGACATGGTCAAAGTAAAGCGCACATACAAGGGATTCACCGTTCGAACTCGACTCCATGCTCAAAAGCAATATGGAATCGGCACAGAAATCAAAATTCCAATCACGGCATTCGCAAGAACTCGCGAGCGCCTCGACGAAATTGTTCTCTCGAGAACCTTCGATCGTGTCTTGCAGTTGCCTTCATACATCGCAATTAACGATCCAGATTTCGACGAAGAGTGAATTTTAAACGACCGTCATTCTTATGACAGGGTTGTAGGTCGCAGGATTGCCCTTGCGCGGGTGGCTTAGTCGGTTAGAGCACCCGGCTGATAACCGGGAGGTCGCAGGTTCAAGTCCTGCCTCGCGCACCAACCCTCATCTTTCGCCTGTCGAAAGACTCGCAAAGAACATGAACGGGCGGCGTTCAGCACGTATTGAGGGAAAGCCATGGTCGTTGTCTCAGGAAGTAATGCACAACAGGTAGCAGAACAACTTGCACTTGCACTGAACTGGGATCATGTTCAACTTGAAGCTCGTCGGTTTCCAGATACTGAAGGATACATTCGAATTCCTGAAGATCAGATTGAAGCAATTCGAAAAGAACCTGTCGTTGTTGTTTCAAACACATTCCCAGATGCTGGCATCGTTGAAACACTTCTCATGCTCAAAGCAATTTCAGATGTTCGTAGAGGCTCCTTGGAAAACCTTCGAGGAATAGAACCTCAAAGAATGGAGAATATCGGCCCCGGGGTATACCTTGCGGTACCATATTTCGGATATTCTCGACAAGACAAGCGTTTCAAGCCTGGAGAAGTCATCTCAGCACGGGCGATTGCCGACATGCTTGCAACACAGTGTGATGGCTTGACGGTACTCGATTTACACGCTCCACAAGTCCTTGAAAATCTGGATATTCCAGTCGCATTTACATCGGCAATGCCAGAATTAGCCAGCCATCTACAATCAGAAGTTCAGCCAGATTTCATTCTCTCTCCTGACAAAGGTGCAATTGATCGTGCAAGTCAAGTTGCACAATTAATCGATTGTGAATTCTCTTACCTTGAGAAAACTCGTATTGATGCACATACCATTATCCACAAAGCGAAAGATTTGGATGTCAAAGGAAAAGTTGTGGCGATTGTCGACGATATGATTGCAACTGGTGGGACAATCTGTCGCGCTGCTGATGCATTGAGAAGCCAGGGTGCTACAGAAGTTCACGCCGCTTGTTCCCACGGCCTCTTCACGGGTGGGGCAATTCGACGGCTTACACAATTTGTTGATGGTGTTCACGCTACGGGCAGTTTGGCAAATCCACGCTCAGTCATCGATGCTGGTGAAGCATTGGCACGTGGTGTTCGAGAACTTCTCAACAACTGACCGCTTTACTGTGTTCAATTTCCTGTCCAATGCGTTTATATGGACGGGTTACAGCCGAAGGATTACCACACGAGGTATTACCAATGAGTGTACATGTAAGATTTGAAACCCCAAGCGACGTCGCCGACAAGATTTATGAGCTCATTCGAGCAAATTCCGGTGGCCGAATTAAGAAAGGAAGCAACGAAGTAACAAAGTCCGCAGAACGCGGTACTGCGCAATTCGTCATCCTTGCAGAAGATGTTAACCCCCCAGAACTTCTGGCTCACATTCCTTTGATCTGTGAAGAAAAAGGCATCCCATACGGATACGTCCCTTCCCAAGAATTCCTTGCTAAAGAAACCGGACTTCCTAACGGAGTCAAGACTGCTTCAATCGCTCTTATGGAAATTCCAAAGAGTAACACAGAAGCATTCAACGCCGTTGTTGAGACCATCAACGGACTCAAGAACTGAAACCTGAGGTGAATTAAATGAGTGACGATACAGTAAGCGGATGGCCTGCTGAAGTAGTTGAGATTGTCGGCCGTACTGGCATGACAGGCGAAGCAACTCAGGTCAAAGTCCGTGTTAACGACGCACCTAACCCACGAGACGTTGGTCGAATTATCACACGAAACGTGATTGGACCTGTTCGAATGGGAGACATCCTAATGCTCCGAGATACGGGAAGAGAAGCCCGTAAGCTAAACGCACGGTGATTATCATGCCAGAACGAAGAGTTTGCACATTCTCCGGAGAAGAAATTGAACCAGGTACAGGAACTATGTTTGTCCGCAAGGACGGAAGCATCCTTTGGTTCAAGAACAGCAAGGCCCGCAAGAACATGGTCAAGTTGTCCAGAAATTCACGTAAGGTGAAGTGGACCCGACATTATGTTCGTGGCGGAATTCGCTGATCTCATTCGGTGAACTGATAAAGGGGCCCTTGGTGGCTCAGGCTGGTGAAGAACATGGAAACAACCTACATTATGGTAAAACCTGATGGCGTACAACGAGGATTAGTCGGCGAGATTATTGGCCGTTTTGAACGAAAAGGGCTGAAATTAGTCGGTCTCAAGTCAATGGTACCGAGCGAAGAAATTGCTCGTACACACTACGATGTCCACAAGGAACGCCCATTTTTCCCTGGATTAATCAAATTCGTAACATCTGGACCTGTTGTCTGTATGGCATGGGAAGGTCGTGATGCAATTTCAGTTGCTCGTAAACTCATTGGCTCAACCAATGGTCGAGAAGCTGAGCCAGGTACAATCCGTGGAGACTTCGGAATGGACATGGGTTACAACATGATTCACGGATCAGATGCTCCAGAAACAGCAGCATTCGAACTTGGACTTTGGTTCCCTGAAGGACTCATGGATTGGAATAACACCATGGGTACTTGGGTTTACGAGTAAGGTTCATCCTTCCTCCCCGAGGAGGCCATGTTATGGACGAGACAGAAGATATCGCTGAAGAGCCGGTGGCTCGTGGCGAAAATCGTCAACCGATTGTTTCTGTACTCGGTCACGTAGACCACGGAAAAACAAGCGTACTCGATTTGGTTCGTTCACTCGGAAGTGAGCGACAAGCCAGTGTTATGGACCGTGAAGCCGGTGGAATCACACAACACATTGGTGCGACTGAAGTTCCTGCCAAGATTCTGAATGAAACATGTGCTGAACTTATGCATGGACGTCCATTCAAATCACCTGGATTACTCTTTATCGATACACCTGGTCACCACTCTTTTGCTTCACTTCGTAACCGTGGTGGAGCTCTTGCAGATATTGCCATTCTGGTGGTAGATATCATGGAAGGGTTGCAGCCTCAAACCATTGAATCAATCAATATTCTCAAACAGACAAAAACTCCTTTCGTCATTGCTGGAAATAAAATCGACAGAATTCATGGGTGGAGATGTGAGAAAGACCGTTCTTTCCTAGCATCGTTGCAAGACCAAAGACCAGATGTTGTGGATTTGTTCCAAACACGATACTGGAAACTTGTTGGTCAAGTTTCTGAACATGGAATTAACCTTGAGCGATACGATCAAATCAAGGATTTCCGACAATCCTTCCCACTGGTTCCAATGTCTGCCAAGGAAGGTGAAGGATTGCAAGATCTCCTCACTGTTACTGTTGGTCTTGCCGAACGTTTCCTTGAGGACCGTCTTACCGATACACTCGGACCTGCAGAAGGAACCATCCTCGAAATGAAGGATGAAATTGGAATGGGGAAAACCATTGATGTCATTCTACACCGTGGTTCTCTCAACGTTACTGATACAATTACTGTCGTTAGTGCCGATGGTCCATTTGATGTTCGTATCAAGGGACTGAAGCGTGCTCGTGGCATGTCAGAGATGCGGGATGCTGGCGATCGGTGGGAATCCGTCGATACCATCGATGCAGCAGCTGGTGTCAAAATCATCGCACAAGGACTGGAAAAGGCTCTAGCCGGAACGACGATTCGTCTCTCGAGTGAAGAAGCATGGGAAGAAGCTCGAAAAGAAACCCAAGTCTCTGTTGAACTCGATGAAGAAGGCATCGTCATCAAAGCAGACACGATTGGTGGACTAGAAGCACTTGCATTTGAACTCAAGAAGATTGAGGTCCCTATCCGAAGAGCAACTGTCGGTCCAGTCAACAAAAGAGACCTCATGACTGCTGAGGCAGCAAATAGTCCACTGAATCAGATTATTCTCGGTTTCTCAATTGAGCCAAACAATGAAGTTCGTGCCCTTGTCAATCAAGGTGATGAAAGCGTTACTTGGATTGGTGGCGATATCATTTACCACATTATCGATCAATTCGAAGAATGGAAAGAAGAACGAAAGAAGGCCATTGATGCCGCGACTCGAGAGAATCTTATCTATCCAGGAAAACTTCTCTATCTTGAAAACCATACATTCCGTAACAAAGGTCCTGCTATTGTAGGGATGCGTGTTCTTGGTGGTCGTGTTCATCTTGGTCAACGATTGATGAAAGTCGATGGAACTGCTGTTGGTCAAATTCGAAGCCTTCGTTCCCGTTCAAGTGATGAACTTAAAGAAGCGAAACAAGGCGAAGAAGTCGCTGTTGCGATCATGGGTCCAACTGTTGGAAGACACATCGAAGAATTGGAACAATTCTATGTTGATATCCCTGAATCCCACGTCCCCCGACTTGCGAAGGTTGAGTTAACTGAACTTGAAAAAGAAATTCTCGAGGAGATTATCAAACTCCATCGCAAAGATGACCATTTCTGGGGTCGTCGGCACATTGCGTGATGATTGTTCGACGTAAGAACAGCATACATTCAAGTATCATGTCAAGCGGTCGTAAGGCTGAGAACACATTAGGTGAATCATGATGGATGCTGGATTTTCACAACAGAACAGAGGCGGAGACGCCCGTACGCAAGATCTCATACGCACCGTTGCAGACATCTCCAGCGCTCTAATGAACGAAGTGAGCAAGGTTATTATCGGTAAGAACGAGAACTTGCGTCGAGTATCTGTTGGTATTCTTTCCAATGGTAACATGCTTCTCGAAGATTTCCCAGGACTTGCTAAGACACTTCTTGCAAACACCTTCGCTCGAGCACTTGGATGTAAGTTCAAGCGTGTTCAATTCACTCCTGACTTGCTGCCTTCAGACATCATGGGTACCTACATGTACGACCAAAAGTCTGGTGAATTCAAGTTGCGTGCAGGTCCACTGTTCTCGAATATTCTTCTTGCTGACGAGATTAACCGTGCTCCTCCAAAGACCCAAGCTGCTTTGCTTGAAGCAATGGAAGAGAAGCAAGTGACCATTGAAGGTATCACGCACAAACTTCCTGCTCCGTTCGTTGTTCTTGCAACTCAGAACCCAATCGAACAAGAAGGAACATATCCGCTTCCAGAAGCGCAAATGGACCGTTTCCTCATGAAGTTGAGTATGGGTTACCCAGACCGTGCTGAAGAAAAAGCAATTCTTGCTCGCCGTAAGTTGCGTGGAAAGGATGGACACGACGTCGAACAAATCACTTCTCCAAAGAAGGTTGTTGCAATGCAAAAGGCATTGGAGACAGTCCATGTTGATCCAGCAATTCTTGCATACATCGTTGAAATCGTTCAGCGCACTCGAGAAGACCATCGTGTTACTAACGGTGCTTCGCCTCGTGCTTCACAATCCTTGTTCAAGACAGGTCGTGCTGCAGCAGCTATCGCAGGACGAAACTATGTCATCCCCGACGACATCAAAGGTATTGCACTGCAAATTATCTCTCACCGTATCAACATGAAGCCTGAAGCAAAGATTCGTGGAATTACGGGAATGCACATCGTTCGAAAGATTCTCTCGGAAGTTCCAGTTCCTGTGATTTCTTGAACATAAGCGCTCTTTGGAGGCTGAAGTTCAAAATGGGTGACCTATCTGGGTTACAATGAGGGGGAGCGAGTATGACAATGAATCCGTACAAAATGGTCATCGCCGTCGCTAACCAAAAGGGTGGTTGTGCAAAGACAACCACCGCAGTAAACCTTGCCGCTGCTTTGGCGAAAGGAAATCGAAAACAAGGTGTTCCTCCTGCAAAAGTACTGCTTGTTGACCTGGATCCTCAAGGAAATTGTGCGACTTCATTCGGTATTGAAAAGAAGAATATTCGACGAACAGCATACGATGTTCTTGCGAATGATTCTGGTGAAGAACTTCCATTGATGGAAGAATACTTGCTAACACCACGAGAACTTACCGATGCAATGCAGAAGGCGTTTATCCTTCGTAAAGGAAAGAAGGCTCCTCAGAATTTGACCATCGACAATCTTTGGTTGCTTCCGAGCGATATCCATCTTTCAGGAGCAGAAATTGAATTGTCTCACAAGATTGGACGTGAGACAAGACTTCGAGAGGGGCTTGAACCCATCATCGATGAATTTGATTACATCGTCATCGATACTCCGCCGTCACTTGGTTTACTCTCCATCAATGCAATGTGTGCTGCCAATTGGGTTATGGTTCCTGTTCAAGCAGAATACTATGCGCTTGAAGGATTCAGTATGTTGATGAATTCAATCAAGATGATTCAGAAGCGTATTAATCGTAATTTGAAGATCTTTGGTGTTGCAATGACGATGGTTGATGCACGCTCGAAACTCAGTCGTCACGTCTGCACGGAAGTAAGTCGTAAGATTCCGAATAAGGTGTTCAATACCACGATTCGTCGCTTGGTCAAGGTCGCTGAAGCACCTTGGAGTGGTGCTCCTACTGTGTTGTTAAACGAACCTAGAGCAAGCGGTGCTGGTGCAGGTTCTCTCGAATACTGGACTTTAGCAAAAGAATTCCATAATCGAGTTCAGTCGATGCGACGAGAATTCGGTGTGAAAGAACATCCAAAATTATTGGCTGGTCGACGTTGAAAGGTTGATAAATCAACGTTTCCGACTTTCTTTCGCGCGGTCAGGTTAAGTACGAATGTGTACCCATTCGATTTGGGATGCACATATGACTGGAGAAGGAATGACCTCTGTAAGTGTTAGTTATGAAGTTCGTAGACAATTGAATACAATGCGAACTGTGAATGGGCATAAGAGCGTTAACACGCTTCTTGAAGACATTATTCGTGCTCATAAGATGGCTCGAATGCGTGGAGAACTCGATGTTCTACAAGAGCATCTCAAACGAGTTGCAGACGTCAATGTTGAGCATTTAGTCAATCGATTAAACATGGCTCCATTCAAGGTTTGAGGTGATTGAAATGATGGCATGGCGTCCACCTGGTTACCTTCTAACAACACAGCAACTTGTTCGTGCTCTGTTTGATGATTCTACTGATGAATCCAAACTCTTGACTGCCGCTGCAGCTGGTAAAGTGGAATTGTTTGCTCTAAACAAATCATGGAATGCTGTTCTTTGGTTGATTATGAACACACTCAAAGAGGACGGAAAACCTGTCTACTCAGGAATTGAATTAGGAAACTTGCGTTCCTGTTTACCTATTGAATGGCGCTGATCATTCCTTGTTCATTTTGGCAAGGTATTCGTGACCATACCATTTCCATTGATCCATTGTCCATCCTTCAGGGAGACCCCCTTCAGGCAATGGTGGCGCTTCCCGTGGCTCTTCTACAGCCGGTTCTGCTTCTGCTTCAGGTTGAGACTCAGGTGTTGATTCACCCAATGTTGCAATCGATTCGATGGATGCTTCATCACTGAAGAGTTCTTCAGCAGATACGTCTCGTGAAGATTCAACGACTTCTTCTTCATTCTCTTGTTCTTCAAGATTCAGTGGCTTAACGTCATCTTCCCATAGTGAATCTGATTCAACGCCTCCAAAGGCAGAAGATCCTGCTGTCCCTTCCAATGCCTCATCCATTGCAGCTGAGGTTGGCAATCCTGCTCCACCATACGTCTTCGCAGTTTGTGTCGATTTACGTCGTGAAGAAAGTATTCCGATGATGATGATCACGAGTGTTAGGATTCCAAAGAGTCCACCGCCATAGACCAAAGCATCGTTCATTGCATCTGTTTCGTACCATTCCTCACCAGTGGATGGAGAATCTGTTGTTGTGTTCCAACTCGAGAACGTAACTGGAGTCTGATTCGCAGCTTTAGAATCTGCTACATATTGGACATAGGCAGGAGTTCTCCAACCAACGCAAACATCTCGCACGTCTGAGAAGTCGAGATTACAGTGATCTTGAATGGTCTGAATTCGAGCATCGTTGTCATCGTAATCTGAATTTGAACCTGTACCATCTCTGTCAATATCGAGATATTCATTTGGATCTAAATCCATATCTTTCGATTCAGAACTATCTGCCCATCCATCCCCATCATTATCTTCGCATCCAAAGGATTCAAGTTCAGTATTCTGAAGAGGATCTGTTGGGTCTGGCAACCATGCCTTTGTTGACGTTCCTGGCTTGGTTGGACATTTGTCAGGCATAAGACCTGTTGCGTTGTCTCCAAACCCATCACCATCGCCATCAGACCATTGTGAAATCATGTCTGGGAGAGCATCTGCACCTTGTTGTGAGGTCCAATTCTGATCGGGATCTGAGTATCCATCAAGGTCGCCATCAGGGCAACCATAACGGTCCTTTGTTGAGAATCCGTTGACGAGGGGACATCCATCAGCGAGCGTTCCCTGAGGATTATCTCCATATCCATCTCTGTCTGTATCTGCCCACTGTGAACCGTCCGTTGGATAGATATCGCCATCTTGCCCATCTGGATTATCGCCGTAGCCGTCACCATCAGAATCAATGGTTTGATCTGGATTGGAAGGGAACATGTCTGAATTATCACCTACTCCATCTCCATCAGAATCAATACTTTCATCAGCAATGTTTGGGAACTCATCGCTGTTATCCCCTACACCATCGCCGTCCGAATCGTAAGATTCAGAAGGATTGGTTGGGAAGGCATCCAATGCATCAGTTACGCCATCTCCGTCACTGTCAATATCATACAATCGTACGCGTGTTGAAGATGTGAATCCAGAGATGATGTAGACTTCCCCATTTGCACCTTTCAGTGAAGCGATGACTTTTCCACTGCTATCGTACATTTCACCTTCTTGGAAGGTTTGAATATCGACCACGATTATTTCACCCGATTGTGTACCAATGTGATACGATGCAAAGTCCATTTGTTTAATGTAAACAAGTTGAGGATTCGAGGTGATTGAAAGCATTTCATACGTGTAATCGCTGAGATTGTATCGGAATAAATCACCACCTGTAGTCCCTACGAGGAGACGCCCTTGGGCATCAATTTGCATTGCATTGACTGCAGAGGTCATATCAGTCAGTTGTTGTACCAAGGTTCCTGTGTTGTCATGAACCTTTACTCTGTTATCGTATCCTCCAGTCAAAACATGACCGTCTGAAGTAACAAGCATTGATGTCATTCCACCTGAGTGAGAACTGGTCACAATTCCGGTGGGCTCGCCCCCGCTCCATTCCTCAGCCCTTCGTTGACCAGGGAAGTATCCAATCCAGACATCTCCGTCGTCATCCCAATCGACAACATCTACTGGATTTGAAGTATTGATGTATTGCGTAATAATTTGCTGCGTCATTTGTATGATGACGACACCGGATTCGTGCGCTACAGATACGAGGTTTTCACCAGAGTCAACTCGAGCTGAATTTGCAGTAACATTGAGATCTAAACTCCAGACTGCTGTATGAGTTCCAGATTCAAAGGTGTTGACTGAAAAAAGACCAGAGCCTGTCACCATCAGCACTTTACCGTCACTGAGTTGCTCCCATGCAACAACTTTTTCGTTAATCTGTTCGGTTTGACCAGCATCGATTAAGGACGCTGAAGTCGACAGAACAGGAGCAACAATAGGCAGTAAAAGCAAACAAAGGACAATCGTTGCTAGGGTTCGCATAGTAAGCGGAGGACGAAGGGAAATATCAAACAGACGTATGATTGTCCATTCAAGATTCATCTGATTCTTCTTCTGCCGGCTTCATTTGTGGAAGAACCGGTGTGATGGAAGCAGTCTTGACTTCCTTCCTTTGGCTCGATAGCGGTGTAAGGCGTTGAACAGGCCGTAGTGTTGCTGATGCAACCTCTTCTTGCTGCTCTACAGAGTCCTTTGGAATCACATTCAGTGGAGTCATCGTTCCTGTGATAGGACGCATTGTTGCAGATTCTGCTTCAAGAATCTCTTCGACTTCTTCTTCCATTGCTTCAGAAACTTCTGAAAGGTCACGTCGAGTGATTCGTGCTTCATCATCGCTTGTTCCGAATTCACCGTCTTCACCGGGTGTAATGCTGACTTCAACTGCTCCAACAGGTACAACAATTTCCTCAGCAGGTAATTCCTGAGTTGCTTGTACTTCTTCGACCTGCGGTTGTACGACCGGTGTTTGTGGCTGAAGTGGCATACGGACCTTGCGCTCGAGTGGCTTTGGTAGCATTGCTTCTGGAGCACCACCAATAGGTGCCTTGACTGGTCGAAGTGCTGGAGCTTGGCCAAGTGGTTTTGCTCCACCAATTGGTGCTCGCATTCCACCAAGGCCAATGCCTTGCTGAGGTGTTGCTCCAAGAGATCGTGTCATGCCACCACCAAGTCCAGGTGCACGAGTTCCTAGTGCGGATGGGTCTTGACCAAGTGGCATTGCTGCTGGGGCCTGTCCAGAGATGGATTGCATCCACTTCTGTCGCTTCTCAGCACGAGTATCGGTTGATTGGAGTTCTGCGAACTCTTGTTCACGGGATTGAAGTTCTGATTCAGAGACATCAATATCACCTTGAATCTGTGAAGTAATAGCGTCACGCATCTTGGTTTCTGCCATCTCACGGAAGGAGTCCATCTTGTCTGAAAGATTGTTTAGGCGGTCACGAACCTCTGCACGCTTGAGTCCAAGTTGTGCTTCGATTTCTGCACGAATAGAAGCCTCACGCTTACGTACATCGATGAGTGCTTTGTTTCGCATAATCTCTTCACGCTTGTCGAGTTGACGCTCAAGTTGAACTGCAATCTCTTCTTGCTTACGAGTTCTGAAGGCTGAAAGGCGCTCTTCCATATCGACTTCGAGTTCGAGAGCTGTTTCTTCCTTGAGTAGATCAAGATCGGTCTCAAAGGTCAGGCGTTCATTACGCAATTGTGCATCAAGTTCTGCCATAATGGCCTTTCTTGCAGCGGTTTCACGCGATTGGAATTCGATTTCAAGGCGTTCAGCCCAATCGGTTCGCTTTGCTTCGTATTGTTCTTCGAGATGTCCACGTAGTTCTGTTTCTCGTTCGAAACGGAAGCGAGCAAGTCGGTTTTGAATTTCTGCTTCACGTGCACCTCGGTACGAAGTGAATTCATCATCGGAGCGTCGAGCAAGTTCTTGGTCAAGTTCACTCTTGAGAACCTTGGAAATATCATCAACAGCCTTGGAGAAGGTGATGTCGTACTTTTCCTTCAAGCGACCCTTGCGTTCTGTGAGACGCTCTGAATGATTCTCTTCGAGTTGCTTTTGAATCTCAATTCGCAATTCGTCACGACGGCGAGCGATTGCAAGTTCAACATCTTCACGCATTCGTCCTTCGAGATCATCGGTCTCTTGGCGGAGTTGGGTTTCAAGTTCCTGTTGAAGTTGTTGAGCAATGTCCTCTTCAAGGCGAAGACTACGACGGTCGTATTCTGCACGAAGTCGTGCTTCACGTTGTTGGAGTCGATTGCGAAGTTGCTGTTCAAGACGGGTTCGAATTCCTCGACGTAGTTGCTCTTCGCGTTCTGCGAGACGAGCGTTATGTCCTTCTTCGAGTGCTTCGATTTCCTTGTTTTCTAGAGCGATGAATCGAGATTCCATCTCTTGTTCAATTCCAGCCTCAAGTTCACGAATTCGTTGCTGAAGGCGCTGGTTGTACTCCAATGCCATTCGTTCTTTTTGCAGAGCAAGTCGGCGACGATGTTCGTCTTGGAGTTGACCTTCAATGGACTGCTTGAGATTGGATTTGTGTTCTTCTAGACGACGATCGTGCTCGTGTTCAAGTTGATTCTGAAGATTGGATATTTCTCGCTTTAGTCTCAAGTCGAGTTGTTCACGCATCCGTGTTTCTTCACCAGCAAGAGTTGAACGTTCCATTTCTGCAAGTTCAACTTCCATATCGGTTCGCATCTCTTTTTCGAGAGCATCAAGAGTGAGTTCATGTTGAACTGCAAGATCGTTTGCAATCGCTTCTTGCATGGCTGAGACACGCTCTGCGATGGCTTGTTGGCGCAATCGGCGTTCTCGACGAATGTCTGCTCGCATTCGCTCTTCTTGACGGAAACGAGCACTGGTGAGCATTGCTTGGTCTGTTGAAACAGCGGGAGATGTTGTGAATTGGCTACGGAGGGCTGCAAGGCTTAGCCTGTCAGCGTTTTCACGCTTCTTTCGAGCTGCATCCAAGAGCTCGTCTTGCCTGCTTTCGCTAGCACTCATAACATCCCATCCGGATATGTATCGACATTTCTTCATACATAAGGTACGCGACGCTGACGATGGCAGAAAGGCCTGTTTCAACAGCAAAAATTGGTTCGCGTCTCACTCTTCTTCATCAGGGTTGAACACCGGAGGTTGTGGTTTTGTCAAGTAGTAAACTGCAAACAAACATGATGCCAAGAAGAGCCATCCTGGAGGGGCAAGTTCAGAACCGATTTGCGCTTGATTATCCGATGCCCCTGTACTGATCATGGCATAGATGATTGCTGTGAGCAAACACGCCATTTGCAATACAGAAAGTTTGAGATCAAGCCCATGCTTGAGTTTTGATAATCGTCGATCGCTGATCATCATTGCTCCAGAAATAAACATAATTGGCAAGATGAACATATCAAGACCTGGAGTTGCGTGACATGGTTGGCCATCACCAAGGCAGATTGTAGCATTGGATAAATCAGGGCCAAATCCGAGAATTGGTTGCAACCAAATGAAGCCCGCGGCACCCATCAACAAAATTGCATTTCCTGGTGATGATAGACCGTGGAAGTAAGGCAAACCACTTCCTTCCTCATGCTGGAAACGAGCGAGGCGAAGCATCCCTGTTCCGATGACCCAAAATCCAGCGAGGGCAAGAGAGATCGTCCAGAGAGGTGTTGCTTCTCCCCACCGTCCAAACATGATGAACATCATCAATGCAGGAGCGACACAGAATGAGAGACAGTCGGACATAATATCGAGAGATCCGCCTAGAAGTTTCTGTTTTGAATACCGACGAGCAATTGGTCCATCGATGATGTCTCCAAGTGCTGATAGGAAAATACAGAGCATGGATGCCCAGATGTATTTCGATTTCAACCCGTCTCCGAACGGTTTGCTCATGTCTTCCACTGCAAGAATGAGGAACATGATTGAAGCCGTTCCAAACATAGCGTTTGTCAACGTAATGTAGTCAGCGATACCTGTTAATCGGAATGTTGATCTCATATTCTCATCTCAGAAGGACACTTTGAACGGTACTTCGCACGCAGGACAAGTGATTGTCCGTTCACCTGGTCTTTGCTTCATTCGAAGACTTCGCTCACAAGAAGGGCATTGAATTTCAACTCGGATGACTTTCGCCGTAAGGGTAAATTGTGTTTCGCATCCACCACAGCGTAATTCTGCTGGACGATCATTGACTCCTGCAATGAGAACTTTTGAACATGAAGGACAAGAAAGACGTTCCTCTTGCCACTTCTTGCGGGTTGGGGCATGGTCTGTACGAACGTTTGCACCACAGAGTTCACATTGGATTTCTCCGAGAGCTGATGGAAGAAGCCCATTGCACTTCGGGCAAGATAGTGGAGGAGGGGCAACCCTCGATTCCACTGTAATTGGCTCATCCATGCTTGACCATCTCCCAATACGTTTTGACTTGTTCGGCGACGGTCAATCTCAGGAGGATGATTCCCCGTCATCTCCGCCTTTTCCAACGAGAATCAATTTTACTGGAAGGAAGTTCCATGGTAAATCGAGTGGTATGTTGTATTCTTGTGCCAATTGCTGTACAAATTGTTTTGCTCCAACTTGACCTCTTGAATTGACCAAATCTATGGAATGTACATGCGTTAGTGCTGCGATATCCTCGAGTGGTGAACCAGATGCTATGACTTGTGTTGATTGTTCGCTGATCATACCTGGAAGTTCAACTCGCTTGGAGACTCTCCACCATCGTGCACGTCCAACGTCTCGATGGTTCTCAATGAGGCCAACCTTGACAAGGCGCTTGAGGTGGTGATAGAGGTTGTATCTGTCGACTGAAACTTGGTCCTGTAATTGGACAGTGCTCATCTCTTCGACTTGCATCAGGACCTCGTATGCCTTACGACGAGTTGGGTGGGTCAACGCAGCGATTAAGGGGTCTGTTCTTACTCGGGTCATGCGCTCACCATGTCAAACTGAGTATTGCTTAGGTTTGAAGATATCCACTCAATTATTGGTCTTAGCAAATTGCTTCTTACCTGTATTAAACGCTAAAACAGTAGCATCCCAAAGGGATTGGAAGGTCGTTAACAGCAGTTTGTAGGTTCCAGTTCCTTCAGCAAGCCGAGCACCATTGAGTATCACAAGGATGACTGAGGCTTCATGAACCAAGACACCAACCCACAATTGGTCATAGAATCCATTGATAACAGCAAACACAAGAGTAAATGTGACCAAAATTGAGAACGACAGATTTTGTCTAAAGTTGCGCTCTGTCTTGCGTGCAAGATCGATAAGTTGAGTCAATATTCGAGGATCATCTCCTGGAATAAGAACGTCTGCGGCTTCGACGTTTACTGATTCCCCAGAACCAACAGCAACGCCAACATCGGATACAGCCAAGGCTGCGGCATCATTGAAGCCATCACCGACCATCATCGTCACATGTGTCTTTGAACGGCTACGAACCCAAGCCACCTTCTCCTCAGGTGAAAGACTCCCGTGAGCAGCATTAGCGGGAAGACCGACAGAGGCAGCGAATCTGTCTACAGCGCCTTGGTGATCTCCAGAGAGGATTTCCACGCTAATGCCTCGTCTATGCAATTCTGGAATCAGTTCATCTGCACCTTGACGGGTATCGTCATGGATGAATGTAAACAGTGCAACACACTTTCCTGCTTTGGTAAGAACGGATGCTCCATGTCCTTGTGCTTC
>JABIYX010000184.1 GCA_018666575.1 Methanobacteriota archaeon
ATGACACTGATTTGTTGACCAACAATCGAGCGAATGAGCGTATTGAACAAATCTCCTTTTCCTTTCAATCCGTCTGGACCATATTTCCCGATTAACTTCCCCATGATTGGATCTTGACCGAGGTAAGTCAAACCATCATCCCACCAATCGGGAATACCCACGTGCATGGCGTTGCTACAGCCACAGAGGTTTTGAGGACTCGTACGGTGCCATAACCATGCGAGAGCAATTATTGCAGATGTTGCAGTTGAAAGACGTAGAACGTACTGGTTGGGTACGTGCTGGCGTAAACAAGCCAGAATCAGTTGCCGCCCATTCCTGGGGGATGGCAACCTTAGCTCTCAAACTCTGCCCAAAGGAACTCGATCTTTCAAGAGTTTTATCGATGTGTCTCGTTCATGATCTAGCTGAAGTTATTGTGGGTGACTTAACGCCACATGACGACATACGTGGGGAAGAAAAACATCAACTCGAACGCGAGGCAATGTTGGCGATGGCCCCTGAGTGGGTAGACTTGTTCGATGAATATGAATCTGCATCGACTCCAGAGGCTAAATTCGTTAAAACAATGGATAAACTGGACATGGGTTTGCAAGCAATTCGATATACTGAACAGGATATTGACTTATCTGAGTTCATATCAAGTGCAAGGAAGACCACAGACGAAACAGACCTCGCATATCTCCTCGAATGAGATAAACGAGCCGACAATAACAAAAACACCTACGTGTGCCGATGGGTTACAGCCCGATAGTGTAGTGGTCCATCATGGTGGGTTTTGGTCCCGCCGACCTCGGTTCAAATCCGAGTCGGGCTACTTTGTGAAACCGCAAGTTCATCTATTCCCTCCGTTTGGTTTGCAACATGGCAATACAGCGCATAGCCGTACTCGGCGCAGGACAAATGGGGAATGGCATCACACAAGTCGCAGCAGCGGCAGGGTATGATGTCATCATGATCGACATACAACAAGAATATGTTGACAAAGGGTTGGCAACCATTCAACGCTCATTAACTAAACTTGTCTCAAAAGAACGTATGAGCCAGGAAGATGCAGATGCAACACTTGCTCGGATTTCATTAGCGACTGATCGAAGCGTTTGTGCAGATTGTGATTTGGTTGTTGAAGCCGTTCCAGAAATTCTAGATTTGAAAACATCCATCTTTGCTGAATTAGATGGAATATGTAAGCCTGAAACGATTCTAGCTTCCAATACATCATCCATCTCAATTAGCACGATTGCTGATGCCACCAATCGTCCAGACAGAGTTATTGGAATGCATTTCATGAACCCAGTTCCAATCATGAAACTTGTTGAAGTTATTAATGGTGATAAAACCAGTACAGAAACAAATGCTGCAGTTATTGAAGCATCAGCTAAAATGGGTAAAACCGCACTATCGTGTAATGATTCACCTGGCTTTGTCTCCAATCGAATTCTTTGTCCAATGCTCAATGAAGCAATTCTAACCCTTCAAGAAGGCGTTGCAGAACCAGAAGCCATTGATGGTATCATGAAACTTGGAATGAACCATCCAATTGGACCATTGGCCCTATCAGATCTTATCGGCCTTGATACTGTCCTTCACATTATGAATGTCCTGTATGATGGACTAAAGCAAGAAAAGTATGCACCTGCCCCTCTGCTAATACAGATGGTTGAGGAAGGAAAACTCGGCCGTAAATCAGGTCAAGGGTTCTACACGTACTAATTGATTTGATGATATCAAGCAGTTACAGGTGCAGTCGACGACCAATCTGCAGTAGGCTTGTGCCAATCACGTAGTTGATCGGTCTCAAGTCTGAGGTTTATGCCATCACCCTGCTCGAACGTCATGTCCTGAAGATCGAAGTCAATGACGACTTCATTGGTTCTAAATGTTGAATCATAGAGAATCTCTTGTGAGACGACTTGTCCTGCTTCAGTACGTTCGAGGATGACACGCAGGTGACATTCTTGCAGTGGATTTCTCTGAGAGCATGACTCACTGCTTCCGTCGTGTTCTACGGTCAGATATCCCTCAATGGACATCATTCCTGGAAGGGCGAGAAGATCGATTGTTGTGTCCTTACCTGTAGGGGCACATGCACATTCCATATTGTCAACTTCTGCAGATGCTTCAAGGTGAACGATGACTTCTATACTCGAAGTGTAAACGTCGCTGGAGGTAATGGATGTCGAAGTCACCGTGTAGATTCCTGAGTGCTCAAATTGATGCACAACTTCGGAACCGACCCCTGTTGTTCCGTCACCAAAGTCCCAACTGATTGTGTCTCCACCGCCTGTTGCCGTGAAGACAAATTCGTGGTAGACATAAATGACGGAAACCTCTTCGTCATTATCGCCTTCATCAATTTCGTTCATGGTGTAAACATTTGTGCCTTCACTCTGATCAACTTGAATTGTAAGGGAATCCGATTCGCTGCTCAATGAGACGACATCCAGCGAAAGTAGAGTTCCTGCCGAGACAAGTAAAGTGATGATGAGGATAACAGTTGCTGTTCCAATTGTGCGGTTCATAAGCAAAAATTGTTTCATTTACTTTTGAATGAGTGTTTTTTAAATCCAACGTTTCCGGGGGATACCTTGATCCAAATTGTCCCGTAAATGAACTTCAAGTTTGAAAGTAATGGTTTAGTTTCAATCACAGGCGACTATTTAATTTCAAACGTTTCAATGTTCTTGAAATCATACCATGTATTGACTCCAATGGCATCATAATCATCAAACCATGCGGTAGTTTCAGCGATGTAATAAGGTCTAAAATCCCCATCCAATTCAAAGTAATCTCCTGTATGGTTTGGGATGTAAATTCCAACCAAAGCATGTCCACCCCATTCATCTGTCGAGGTTTCTTTGGTATCTAAGAGAACAAGGATTGTTTTGTATCCTAGAGATTCCATCAAGGAAGCATACAGTGCAGATGAATCTTCACAATCTCCAGAATGCTCCCATAGAATTTCGATAGGATATTTTGGATGGTCAAAGCCATCATCTGGATCGAATTGATAGGCGATAGCACCTACGAATGCTAATATAAATTCAGCTTTTTCAAGCGAACTCGTGAATCCCTCGCTTGTGGCTAAATTTTGTAATTTGATAGCAGTATTTTCAACATAATCTGCACCTGGAGTAAAATATTGAAGATAATCCTCGCTTTCATAGCAACAATCTCTTTCAATCGAATTGTAGTAATCGTATGTATCCTCGTCCATTTCGAGTTCGATGCTATACTGTTTGGACTGATACGTCCAAGAGAATGTTGAGTCCCCTGCATTTGGATTGTAAATCGCATTAGAATCCGCATTATCAATCAAATCACTTGATATTGAGGATAGAATGATTAGAATTGCCATAAGTAAGGCCAAAAGAAATCCACCAGAAACAAATAGGATTGTGTTCAGATTAGATTCTGGAGTGGCTACATAGTAGTAAGCGATGGAATTGATGGTTCCTGTTCCTTGAGGCGATTGATTAGCGGCCTCTCCAAAATATTGAACAGGATATGGAAGCGGGTTTACAACAGAAGAAAGTTGGACATTCGAATCTTGAACATTCTGTTTCAATTCATGATTATGAGGAGTTGCACCATTTGCAAGAGCTGCTAATTGTTTAGGAGAGGGAACCCATTGACCTTCGACAAACATCCAATAGCCATCATCAGAATATATGATGGCAGCCATAACCATCCCATTGGTTCAGATTGTATGAAGAATCCGCTTAATTTACAGATTTTCAGAATCAAAGTAGATCATCTAAGAACGATACGTCAATTTGTGATGCCTGGTTTGAAGGCATGATTTGTTGAGGCATGCTTGGTTGAACGACTTGCAGTGGTGGAACGTTCACCGGTTGCACAGGTGGAAGAGGCATTGGTGGAACACCAACTGGATTTGGTGGCACCATGCGTGGAACTTGTTGCATTGGAACGTTTAGAGTAGGAGCAGGCGCTGTATACCCTTGTTGCGTGTCTAGGCTAGGTGCGGGCAGGTTATTCAACTCAATGGATTCATCAAAGCCCCAAGTTGTTGCTTGATTTTCCCATACACGAGATTCTTTTGTTCGCTTACCACGGGTGCGTGAAATTGTTGCAAGAAGGACAAGAACTGCAAAACCAGCACCCATCAGAATGAGGTTCTGAGTCGTTAACAAGGAGTCC
>JABIYX010000065.1 GCA_018666575.1 Methanobacteriota archaeon
AGATTCAAACTGCCTTGATTCGTTGGCCATTCATGGCCTCGATATTGCAACCTTGTTGCTCAGTGAACAATCTCCAATGGCCATATCAAGTGTTATTGGGGACGATCGATATTCCAAACTGAGCCTTGAATTTCCATATCAAGTTGAAGTTGAGATCGAAGTCGGTTGGGGGTGTAAACAAAACTTGGGGGAATTCCGAGTCTATGGATCGAATGGTGTTGCTGTAGTTCATCTCAATCAACACGATGCGTATACTATTCTCCTCGGAAAAGATGAAACTCACGTATGTGTTGATGCTGCAGTAACGCCTCTCGAAGGACAACTGGTCGACTTCTTGAATTTCGGTTCAAAAGCCACATGTGCTGCTTCAACTGGATCGATTCTTCGGACCATCCGTTGCATTGAACAAGCGCGTTTCCAATTGGCTTCTCTAGGAGTCAAGACTGCACGAGAATTGAAGAGATGATGCGGTTTGGAGTGGAACATGAGCCCAGAAAGAGTCATGCTTTGGCTTCTTGCCGGAGTTACCATTTCTTCGATTGCAACATGGATTCTCCAAGATTCTCTTTTTGATGGAGCCACCGCTTTTGCAATCCTATCGTGCCTAGTCGCAATGATATGGGGTATTACGCGATATGATACCTCTGTAAAATTCAGTGGAATGGGTAATGGAGGCATACTCAACATCCTTAGCTTTGCTGTTGTTACAGCAGGACTTACTTACTGGTGCATCGCAATGTACGATTTCCCATTACTCGGTTCAATCATCGGAAGCATCGGCACCAATGCCTACATTTGGTGGACATTTGGAATGCTCGAACCTGGTAATCCTACTGCATAATCAGGCGAAGGGTCAAATGCCTCCATGAGGGGTTTCTAATCATGGCGAAGCATGGCGAGCATCCTGAACTCCCTGGGCATCTTGAGAATCTACTCGATACGGATGTTCACACTATTTTTCTCAAGGCGGATTGTCCGCCGCGTGTAAAAAGAGGAACGATAGGTCAATTAGAACTTGTAGAGATTGAAACAGAAGACGAATGGGATAACCTTCGAATCGAATCATTACAAGAAGAACTTGGATCAATTGTTGAGATGAATCAACATCGTAGTGATTGTTTCCTTGAAATTGATCGTAAGGGTTGCCGTGTTCTTCAACTCGGTGATTTGCGAATTACATGTGCTAGCCCTCCGTTCTCTGATGCAAGAGAAATTACGCTCGTACGTCCTGTAGCAAAATTATCTCTCTCAGACTACGACCTCGATTCGAAAATTATTGAACGGCTTTCAGACCATCATCGCGGTGTATTCATCTGTGGACGACCTGGTTCAGGAAAAACAACTCTTGCCCAAGCTATAGCAGAATATCTTGACGAAGATATTGGTGCGATGGTCAAAACAATGGAGGCTCCTCGAGACCTACAACTTGCTGATCGAATCACCCAATACGCCCCGTTGGAAGGAGATTTAGAGAAGACTGCCGAGATTATTTTCCTAGTCCGACCAGATTTCGTAATTTTTGATGAGGTACGAAGAGCCCGTGATTTCGAAATATTTGCTGATGTGCGGCTTGCTGGAGTTGGCCTACTTGGAGTCACTCACGCAAACTCTGCTCTTGAAGCGATTCAGAGATTGATTGGAAAGGTAGAACTTGGACTCGTTTCTCAAGTTCTTGATACTGTCCTACACGTAGAAGCTGGAAAGATACAACAGGTGCTTGAATTACGAATGACTGTAAAGCCTCCTTCGGGTATGCAAGAAGAATTGGCTCGACCTGTTATCGAAGTTGTTGAATACCCTAGCGGTAACGTTACACATGAAATGTTTGCATTCGGTTCTGAACTTGCTGTCGTTCCAGTAACAGAGAGAAATCAGCAACGACCTGTTCAACAACTTGCCCAGAAGCAACTTGTCCATACTATTCGACAATGGGCGGGTGTCAATGTTCGTGTCCAATTCACAAGTGATGCTTCTGCAACAGTTTATGCTCCAAAGAATATGATTTCGACCTTAGTTGGTCGTGGCGGAGATAATGTTCGGGCTCTTCAAGATCAACTTGGAGGACTTCGTCTTTCGATTGAATCGTTGGATGAGATGCCTGGCTCTGTAGACGTTTCAGATCATGCTATTTGGGATGATGATCAGGATCGTAGAGCACACCAAAGCAAGGCATACGAGCAACATGGTCGTTCCAAAAAGTCCCGAAAAGGTCGTCGCCGTTGAGAAGGAGACTTCTTGAAGAACGGTGCAACGCATAATACATGGCGCAGCAAGATGATGGTTCAGGTCGCGCTCCTGTGGTCATTGTTCGTCCGACCACCTCAGTCACAAGTGGAATTGCAGTAACGCAGAAACTCGTCGGCGCAGCGGTTGCTTTTGGAGACATCTTGCGCCGAACATACGGTCCGAATGGTCTTGACAAAATGATGTACAAGACAAATGGTGAAAATGCAATCACAAATGATGGTGCAAAAATCGTTTCGGAATTACTCGTGAAACATCCGGCTGCAAAGGCCTTTGTTCAGCTTGCTGAATCTCAAGAAAACGCATGCGGAGACGGTGTCACTGGATGCCTCTTGTTTGCTAGCGAGCTTATGCGAGAAGCTGGAAGATTGCTTGAAAGAGGGATTCATCCCTTAGTTCTCGTAGAGGCTTTTCAGCATTCCTTGGATGAAGTACTTGGTATTCTTGATGCACGCACAATGCATGTTTCCGATGTGAAGAGCCTCTCCCTTGTTGCTCAGACCTCAATGATTGGGAAATCTGCAGAATCTGGTGGCCTCGAACTTGCAAAATTGCTTGTCGAGGCCATGCAAACTGTGCGGGAAGCTGGAAAACCAGTTCGCGCTGAGCACATCAGGATGGTGAAGAGGGGGCAGGATAGTTTGCAAGATACCGTCTTGATCAAAGGCATGGTAATTGAGCAGAAGTTTGATTCTGAACGTGTTCCAGAAATCAAACAACAATCCGGCGTTCTTGCCCTTACCTGCTCTCTGACAGTTGAACAGTCGAAACGAGATGCTGAGATTGAAATCGAACGTCCTGAACAGATGATTGCTTTCCTCGATGCTGAAGAAGCCATTCTATCAAAGAAGATTCAAACTCTTGTTTCGTCTGGTGCAAAGGCTATTTTTACATCAAAATCAATTGATGACAGAATCAAACATGCGTGTTTTGATGAAGGAATTCTGCTTGTCGGAATGATGGAGGATGCTGGAATTGAGGATCTAGCTTCTGCAACCAATGCAACTCTCATCAACCACTTGGATGATGTTGATGCGTCTTCACTTGGTTTGCTTTCTGAAGCTAAAATTGACGTGTCTGAGCGCGAAGATGGGCGGCGTACCCGCCTCATTGTCAACGTTGGAGATGCTGCTGGACTGGTTACTCTTGATGTTGGAGGTGGTCAAGGTGTTGCTACTGAAGAATACATTCGAGCAATGTACGATGGTCTTCGTTCACTTGAGATGGTTATCGGAGATGGCGGTGTTCTTCTTGGAGGAGGGGCATTCCATATCGCTGCTGCGCTCCATCTGCGAGAAAAGGCTGAAGCAACCGCTGGCCGTCATCGTCTTGCAATAGAAGCCTTTTCTCGTGCCCTTGAATCAATACCTGTTGCACTAGCAAGCAATGCTGGCGAGGATCAGATTGACACCCTCCTAAAGTTGAGAGCTGCTCATCGAAACGAGTCTGTAGATTTCGGAGTATCTAAGGACGGTTCGATTGGTGAAATCGATGGTGTATTAATTCCTGCAACAACGCTTTCCCATGCATTACAAGCAGCAGTAGAGACTGCTTGTGGCCTGCTTCGAGTAGATCAGGTCATTTCTTCACGTGGCGATTAAGCAAATGCCCTCATCACATGCTTGATAACGTGGATGCAATAGAGTCTGATAACGGGTGCTATCATGGACTCGGAAAAACCTCGCGCATTGTTGAGCGTATGGGACAAAACTGGAATTGTTGAATTTGCCACAGGCCTGTCTGAATTAGGATTTGAGATTATTTCAACTGGAGGGACTGCTCGCACCCTGAAGGCTGCGGGTCTTGAAGTCAAGAGCGTTACAGATGTAACGAACCACCCCGAAATTTTCGATGGACGAGTCAAAACATTGCACCCCGCAATTCATGGCCCCCTTCTCGCACGCATGCAGCAAGAAGCTGATCGTGAGGGAATGAAGGATTTAGGATATACGCCGATTACCTTGGTTGCATGCAACCTTTACCCATTCACAATGGCTGCATCACAAGACCCGCCTCTTGCTGATGATTCATTGTTGGAGATGATCGATATTGGTGGACCAACAATGGTTCGTGCTTCTGCTAAGAATCATGCCAATGTCATTGTCTGTTGTAACCCGGATGAGTACGATTCCATTCTTGCTGATTTAGGCGAAGCAAATGGAAAGCCAGATGGCGTTCCAATGGAGCGAAGAAAGGCGCTTGCTTTGCAAGCCTACGAGCATACTGCTTCCTATGATGTTGCTATTGCCAATACACTGCATTCACGTTGGAATGGCCTACCTGAATCG
>JABIYX010000031.1 GCA_018666575.1 Methanobacteriota archaeon
ACATTTTTCTTGATATCAGAAAATCGCATTGCAGAACCTTTGATGTTAAGGAGATACAAAATATGTAACAATTTGGATTTTGTGAGTAATGCTAACAGCTTATCAACACGAGCAAAGACTGGGTCACATATTTGTTCCATAATACGAACTCTGATTGAACCCAATTCCATTTCCTATATTATTTGTTAGGCTAGCCGGCTGTTAAATTTTTTATTCCAACCACTCATAATTTACAGAAAAGTAGTTATTCATACCCCATTTATTTCATCGAAAACGTTTGTTACTTTTGAACAGGGATTTATATATCGATATTCGTCAAAATTATCGATGATGACTCAAAGCCAAAATAGTACGCAAAGTACCATTCCTGTTACCTTAGTCCTCATCATGCTCCTCTCTTCTCTGTCTGGAGTTTTCACCGCCTCTGCGGAATCTACGGCCGAGATTGAAGGCGATGTGTCATGGCCCCTATCTGGTAGTGTTGATACAGGTTGGACGCAACTCTCCACTTCCACTGGCAATGATCCATCTATTCTCACTCAATCGACAGCAAATTGGGATTTGCAATTTGCACCTGGTGCTGAAGTTTCGAACGTGACGTTACAGGTTCACGTAAACGGTTCAGACGGATTGGTTATTGACTCACCGCTCTTACTTTCAGACGATACTGCAAATCGGTTCTTCGATTTCAGTGGTTATGGAGATATGGGCTCGTTGAATGGTTTTGATGGTGTAAATCCGTACTCTAATCGGTTTAATCCAAACAGTGCTACTGGTGCAGGATGGACGTTACCTTCAAACGCTCTTGTTACGGATTTATCCATCGAAGTCCTTGCTCCATCTGATCCAATCGCTCTGTTTGAACCTGTGAACTTCTCGTCGGTGCATTCTACTCAACATCCAGATGACGGCCAACTCTACATTGGGATTGAAAATTCAGTGTACGTACTCGATGCAAATAACAATCCAAAAATCATTGACAGTTTCACTCTCGACGAGGCAATGGGTGACATCGTAGGTCTCGAAACTGGACCAAATGGAAACATCCACATCGCTACGACAAGCGGTCAATTCCAAATGATATCACGTGCTAATGGAACACTGCAACTTGGTCTTGTATCCCTTGAAACGGATGGGCTTGCCGTATTTCGAGTCCTCACCTCAGGAATATTTGCTGCATACGACAACGGCTCGCTGTACGCCTATGATCAAGCCACCTCAAGTTGGGGGCTATTGGTTTCATCCGCAACAACAACTTCATGGTTTGACATCAGTGAAGTATATGACATACATGAGCAAAGCGATTTACTTTACCTCGGAACCAACAATGGTGTTCATCGCTTTGACCTCAATTCATACCTTCCAAGTCAACAACCTTTTCTGGCTCAAAATGTACTGCACAGCGACACCATTACCCAAATAGAAACGGCCGGGACCCAACTCTTGTTTGCCTCACCTGACAAGGGAATTGCTCGACTCGACCACAACTCAGGTAATTGGCTTTCAACATGGGACACTACGAATCGACTTCCTTCCAATGCCGTTTACGACATTGCATCGAACCTGGGAATGATTCACATTCTCTCTGGTGACGAACTTCTTCGATATGATTTGAGCAGTAGTGCTTTTTCCTCTTCAATTCCTTTAGCGAACATTAACTTGACTGAAACCACATCGTTGCAGATGCTCTCATGGGATTCTATTGGTTCTCGTTCTCCTGTAAATGATGTCCACGTTGTTACCAACGGGAATGGAGAATTGATGCTCATTGAGGCTGACCTGCAGAGTACATTCATCGATGAAATTATCATTGCCACAGGTCCCTCGGACAGTGACATCAACGATGTTGTTGAGCATAATGGGATTCTATACGGTGCAGGTTTTTACTCAAAAGTCGTCGAACGATTTGACATCGGTGCATCTGCTTGGCTTGAACCAATTGTCATCAACGACTACGTTTTCACCCTCGAACTTTCAGGAGATACAATCCTTGCAGGAACCTACACGAACGGAATCTATCTGATCGAAGACGGTGCAATCCGAGGGAACATTGCAGCTGGAAATGAATATGGAAATGTTCAAGGCACACTTGCAATTTATGACATTGATTCAACCGGAGACTGCAGCACAACGTTAGGGTGCGAACTTCTCTTCGTTCAACCCTATGGTGTGTATACAGCGACTGCAGATGCTACGAGTGTAAGCAACCCAACTCGAATCCAAGAATCATTTGTCCTCAACTACGATGTCGCCATCTACGGTGGTGTCGGTTTCATCGCAACCGATGAAGGATTGCTGCGTTACGATCTCGTAAACGATACCTTCCTTGACACATGGCGTTCAACCTCTTCGAGCCGATTAAATTACGCCCAGGTTGCCGTTATTGGCACAACTATGAACATGGGGATTGAAGGATTTGGCGTAGCTCGAAAGGACATTGTCACAGGCCAATCATTGTCGACTTTAGACAGCACAAGCGCTGGAATAGGGAACGATAATATCTACTCTGTTGAAGCGAGCGGGAGTGATTTGTGGATTGGAACCGACGGTGGAGCATGGATTTGGGACGGGACAACCGCAACAAAAGTCCTTGAGGGAGGTTTTTATGAGCGTCCACAAGTATTCTATGATTTTGAACTCGACGGTAACTCAATGTATGCTGCCACTAACCTAGGTCTTTGCAAATACGGTTTGTCTGGAAACTTCATATCTGTGCCAACTTGTAACGCATTTACGACGTCTACTGGACAAGTAACAGAACTTGCCATCAACAGCACGACTATATTTGCAGGCTCCAACAGCGGCATCTACCTCATTGACAAAACCACGTTAGCAGTCGTTGACACTTGGACCACTGACCAAGAGAGCGCAGACGCTGAAGTCGTCGTGATTGACGATGTAGCCTACATTGGCCTGTCTGGTCTAGGAGTGGCTCGCTGGGACATTACCA
>JABIYX010000124.1 GCA_018666575.1 Methanobacteriota archaeon
CTGATGCTAATCGAATCATGTATCGAGTGGACGTCACCATCGACGAGCCTAAGAAAACTACAATCCTCTGTGGTCCATGTGGAACTGTCACCGAAATTGACGGTGATCGCCCATCTGAATTCACTTGCCCATCATGCAACAGGCAACTGTATGTAAATGAAGAGGAATAATCACTTCACTTCATTCTCTGAAGCGGGTGTAGACGGGAATGAATACGGTTCATTGACTGTTTCATTTACTGATTCAGGAACATCAACAGAGGCCTGTGGAGACGAATACGGTTCAATAATTGTCTGGCTCGATTTTTGAGTCATTTGTGTCGAAGCCGTGTTCTGTTGAATAACAAACTGCCCATCTTGATTCATCATCATTGGTTGGACTGCTTCATCCTTTAGCGTAAACATAAGGATGATTCCTACAAGAATGAGTAAGATACCACAACAAAGAGTTCCAAATCCAGTCAAGAAGCCAAGAGCTGCAATTGCAATTGGCGTCCCTATCGCTTCAATGTCATCATCACTTACGACGTAAACGGATTGATTTGATTCAAAAGAAAACTCACCCATTCCACATCCAAAACAAGCTCGACCAAGTTTAATGTATGACGAATTATCATGATAGAACTCTTTATTTCCAGAGTACGCATCACATCCATCGTGATTATCGCTTGCCATCACTTCGTTGTAAAATCCTCCCTCATAATCATGTCCCATTTTAGACCATTCAGCCCTTACGAGATCTGGTTTATCCGTTACGGTAACATTGGTCTGTTGGCAATGATCCCATATATCGTCATTGTTCGCGTCAACAAACGTGCCCTTCACGAAGAAAGTAAAGCCAAGATCTCCTTGCCCATCATCATCATTGACCATTAGAGTACCATTTGTGACATCTTCAAGAACAAAGACGGGTACAGCATCTTCAATGTCATCTATTTGAGAGACACCAAGTACGAACCCACCAGTTGCAATGACTAGGAGTACTCCGCCAATGATTAGACAGACTTTTGCACGTATATCCATACTTCAACCAGCGAGTGCTCTTTGATAAGCCTATAGGGACGACTCGTGAGAGTCGTCCCAATAAGATCACGAGAGTTGAAAACTCAATCAAGAGTAGTCCTACTCTTCATCTTTGCCAGCCATGACGAAGTGCATGATGACAAGAGCAACACCACCGATGTAGAGCAAGAGTGCTACGTAATCGAATTCGGTGTCAAAGTTCATCCACCAGCCCATGTATTCTTGGTTCTGGACGATTGCACTTTCCATATCTTCTGCATCATCATCTTCAATTTCTGAAGATTGTTCGATTTGGAACACTGGTTGTAGGTCAGTCATGTTCGGTGCTGTAGCCATGTCGAGTCCTGTTCGTGTATCAAGATAGAAGGTTGATGTTGAAGAACCTGAGATGATAATTCCAGAGATGTCTTCAGACATCATAGAAATCTCGCTTCCAAAGTAAACTGGGAGAGCAGGTGTTGTTGCGTCAAGGAGCGTGAAACTCTTGATGAGTTTAGCAGTGATAGGGTTTGTAGTTGGATCAACACTTGCTGTGCATTCATCAACAGGGATTCCCTTTACTTCGCCAGTTCCGTCACAAACAACTTCTGTAACTGCGTATCCACCAGCGTTGACCATGTCGCCACTTCCGGTAAGGAAGCCACCAGTTGTCTCATTGAGATTTACTGGAGTTACGAGACCAAAGGTTTCTGCGAACATCATATCGTTTCTCCATGAGAGTTGATTTGAACCATCTTCGCTGATTGCTTCACCCTTGTCGCAGTCAGAGTTGTGTCCAGTGCACATAACGTAGACTGAAGCAGGTCCAGTGGAGATTCCACCAGATCCGAAGTAGGTTTCGTTTGTTTCAAGCTTGGACCATCCCAACGAAGGGTCGGTCACGTCACCAGCAACGAAAGCGCTGACTGGGTCTCTCCATCCATAGAGCCAGTTGTCGAGAGGCATGGTCATGTATTGACCACTGCTTCCGAAGGTATCAACAAGGAATCCTGGAACGAAGTCACCATAGATGACGCTTGTCATAAGGACTCGAAGTGCATTAGCTGCATTAGCATCGACACCATAGAGTGCTTGAATTGTTGTAGCGTTCCATTCCATTGGAGCTCCTGGACCCATTGTTGTAAAGTCAATTGGAGGCGTCATGCCTGTCAATTCACCGAACAAGAACACAGTTGCACCTGTTGCTGTTGTTAGACCAAGAGGCCCATAGAGGACGTTACCTGAAACTGCTGCATCAAGTGCAATTGAAGGAGCACCTTCAGATGCTGCAATAATGGCTGTGCCCCAAGCACCGCCGAGGTTCAGGCTGTTGTCGAGATATCCGCCATTGAGTGGATCTTCTGCTCCGAATGAGGTATTAACAAACAATGAAGCAGTCATATCACCGCTTCCACCAAGAAGAATCATTGGTAATGAACTTTGATCTGTCATCCAGTTTGCAGCCCATGTAGCAACTGCACCATAGGTCGCAATGTCAAGTCCGTAAGCACTCATAGCATCTGGACCGAGCCCGAGGAAGTTAGCAACACCGAACTCTGTTCCGTCTTCACTAATCTCGAGAAGACCGGTGATTGCTTCATCACCAAGCACTCCAAAGAGAAGAGTCATAGCAGCTGCGTTATCCATTGTGATTCCAAGGTGAGCCAAACGTGTGGATGCGTCAACTGAAGTCCCAGTTGTATCTAACATCCAAGCTGAATCGCCGCCACCAAGAGTAGCGAAGGTCAATCCGACTCCAGCGCACATAGCCCAATCTCGAGCAACAGTAGTTGCGTCGTCTGGACCAGTGTATTGCCAAATACTAGCACGTATGGAAGCATTTGCTACGTCGAGGTGATCAGTTGGGTTTGTAGGGAAGGCACTGCAATGTCCAGCAAGCATGGTTGGACCAAG
>JABIYX010000042.1 GCA_018666575.1 Methanobacteriota archaeon
GCCCAACACTACCGTTCAGCCGATTTGGTTGTCTATCCGTCCTACTACGAAGGTCAAGGTTTGATTCCATTAGAAGCACTTGCTTCTGGTACACCTGTCGTGACAGTCGACCAACCTCCGTTGACAGAAATGGTTGATGATACAGTCGGTGGATTATTTGATCGTGGAGATTACTCGGGTATGGCAAAGGTCGTATGTGATGAATTGAATGGTTCGGTCCAGCGACTCAAGAAGGCTAAGGCTGGTCGTAAGCGAGTGCTTGAGGCATTTACATGTGAAGGTAATGCTGAATTGTATGAAGATGTCTTCCAGCGATCAGTCCAAAAACGCCATTGGCGAGATAAATAGGCTTAGCAAAATTACCAACATATGATATGTGTGAGTTTTTTGGCATTAATTATGATGAGAAAGCAGATCGTGATTTTTATTCTTCTCATCTTGCTATTTGCAGTCCCTTCATACGCTACAGAAACCAAAGATACCGAATTGGTTGAAAAATTCGGCGTTGGCTTCAATGAAGTTGTCATTGCAGACTCATCGGACTTCCTTTCAGACCCTAGGGATTTAGAATTCCATCCTGGAAGAACAAACGAACTCTGGATTGCAAACCGAGCATCAGATAGCATCACAATTGTGGAAAACACGGGATTAGATAACCAAACTTCACAAAACAGAAAGGATTCCAACCGCAACCACTTCCTTGAAGAAGTTAGTGCGATTTCATTCGGTGCTTATCATCCTGAATTTGATTGGCAATGGGGCTCAGCCCAAGAAACAGCGAACACATACTGTGGTCAAGCAACACCGAATAATTTCATGGGGCCAACGCTTTGGCCTTCTTCGCTGAATCACTTCGCAGTTGAAAATCAAAACAATGGCAATGGTCTTCTCGGCAGCCACATCGATATGAACCACGAATCACCGTACGGGGTTGGCATTGCGCATGACTATGACAACGTGTATTGGTACAATGACGGATACTATGGTGAACTTGTTCGTTATGATTTCAAAGATGATCACGATACAGGGCAAGACGATCACTCCGATGCAGTCGTTCGCCGCTATTCAGAAATCCAACTCACGCACTCTTACGGGACCCCAGGACACATGGTCATGGATGATTCCACAGGTATTCTCTACATTGCAGATGCAGGTGCAAATCGAGTTCTCTGGGTTAACACAGATGATTCAACCTACACCACAACCGACATCATGAATGATGCCTCACAACTCGAACCTCTTGCTGAGTACTCGAGAATTGCAGGCGTAGAATGGGGAATATTGGCTTCAGGCCTTAACCGACCCTCTGGAATCGCAATTGACGATGGCCAATTGTTTGTCTCAGAAAATGGGAATGGCAAGATTGTGGCCTACGATCTTGCAACAAATGGAAAGAGTGGTGTTCAACTCGATAAGATTCAAACCGCTGCTTCTTCCATTATGGGCTTAGAAGTCGGACCAAATGGCAATCTCTACTACGTGGATAACGGTAAGGACAAAGTGTTGCGAATTGATCCATACATGGATGAAGATGGTGATGGAATCGGCGACGAAGTCGACAATTGTCCTTACATTGCTAACCCACTTCAAGCCAACTTCGATAACGATACACTTGGAAATGTTTGCGATGATGATGACGACAACGATACGATTTTAGATGTTGATGACCAATGTGTGATGGGTTATCTGAACTGGACTTCTTCTGCCTTAACAGATCATGACGGAGACGGTTGTTTCGATTCAACTGAAGATATGGATGATGACAACGATGGTGTCACTGATTCCTCTGACTTGTGTTTCAAGGGTGCACTCTCATGGCAATCCTCTTCCTCAACGGACTATGATTCGGATGGATGTCAAGATGCAACAGAAGACCTTGACGATGATAACGACAGAATTTGTGATGCTGGAAACTCCGATGATGTTTGGGCTTGCACGCCATCAACAGCGAGTGTTGACCTTTGTCCAACAAGCTCCCTTTCCTTCTTTTCTAATATCGAAAACGATGCTGACAGAGATGGATGTGAAGATGCAAACGAAGATGTTGATGACGATAACGATGGATTCACAGACGATGTCGACACCTGTCCAAGAGATGCAGGAACAAGTTCGCTTGGTTTGGAACTCGGTTGTGATGATTACGACTCTGATGGATACAGCGATGCTACTGATGTTTTCCCAACTGAATCGACACAATGGCTTGATTCGGATCAAGACGGGTACGGAGATAACTCAAATGGTTTCCAAGGCGATGGATGCACCGATGTTGTAGGAGATTCAACAGAGGATCGATTCGGCTGTCCTGACGCAGATACGGATGGATGGTCTGACGTAAACGATGATTTCCCGAATGAGGTTACACAACATTCCGATACTGATGGTGATGGCTTTGGAGATGCAATAAATGGATTCCAGGGTGATGAATGTTTGAACGATGCTGGAACATCCACAGAAGATCGATTTGGCTGCCTTGATTCAGATTCAGATGGTTGGTCAGACCTCAATGATGCTTTCCCAGGTGATAATACACAACATAGCGATGATGATGGAGACGGTTACGGAGACAATCCTGAAGGAACCACTCCAGATAGTTGTCTTGGTATTTACGGACTTTCATCAGAAGAGCGCTACGGCTGTCCCGATGCAGACGGCGATGGTTGGGAAAACCGATTAGATGCGTACGAAGATAATCCACTTCTATGGTCAGACTCAGATGGTGATGGGTACGCAGATCAAACAGGAACAAACCTCTCAGACGATTGTCCAGACATCTTTGGTTCATCTTCGAACGATGTTCGTGGATGTCTCGATTCAGATGGTGATGGTTGGTCCGATGATGCAGATCAATATCCAAATGATGCATCGAAGTATCTTGCTTCAGAAAGCTCCAGTGACAACACAACTCTACTCCTAAGTGCAGTATTTGGAATCATTGTTTTATCCCTAGCCGCTGTTGTTATCGTACGAAGAAAGAACACCTCAAGCATAGATATGGTTCAAGAAATGAAGCCAATTACTCCACTCCCACAAATGAACCCCGCTTCTCCGCCGCTTCCTCCAGGCGGGTTGCCTGCAGGATGGACCATGGAACAATGGGCATGGTACGGCGAAGATTATCTGAAAAATCAATAGATATCGATCGAGCAGAGGGTAGCGTCTGACAAGACCCACTGCTAGCCCTTTGATTTGTCAACACCTGAGCAATGGGTATTCGGATACACCCTTTGAATACCTGTTTGCTGCAATTGCAGCAACTGCAGCAATAGCGGATTTATCTGTTAAAATTTGATATACAATAAGTAAATCCAAAAAACCATGATGAAAACACGGGAACTCGCAATTCAGTATGCGATGTCAAAAATGGAAGATGATGAATGGGTTGATTACTTCGAAATCGCTGAATGGGTTGAACAATCTGCAATTGAACTCGGTATCGATGGTTCAGGTGCAAAGCAATCGGTCAACCTGTTTACAGTTGATTCAAACACTCGCGCAAAACGTGGAAAGAAAAAATGGGGAAATGAATTATGGAATAATCCTGAGATTGCCGATGTATTCATCAGCAACGGACTCATCAATGTTGTAGGGAAAAAAGGGTGTAAATTAAAGCGATATAAAGTCGATGATCAGCCATATGTTAAGATTGGTTGAAGCTCGCTTATCAAAGGGGTAAGTCAATCTCTACCGATGAGATTAGATATCTTCTTTAATGAAGTCTTTTAAGAAATTCCATGCTATTTGTGAAGCATCAATTCCGGTTGGATTCCCCTCGGCTCCATCATAATCATTTAGATATGGATTATGTTGAGCATAATTCATTGTGAATAAAACAACCTCTGTATTATTTGCACAATTAGTAAATTTTTTGATTGAATGATCCCAATTAACAGTCTCGATATCTGGGACTAAACCTGGGCAATTGTTAGCATCTGCCCAATGATACATGTTCTGAATAGCACCTTCATCTCCTTCCAGAGTTTCAACGACCTGTATAGATGCAGTCAAAGAAGAACCATACAATAGAAGTGGATCAATCAAACCGTGAATCTCCATAATTGGGACTGGGGAATAATCAGACGGTATTGGTTCATCTGTGTAACCAGCCATGCAGGCTACAGCTGTAATTATTTCACTTGCTAAACTAGCCATCTCCTGGCTCATATAACATCCATTACTCCAACCAGTCAGATAAATTCTATTTTCATCTATATTTCTTTCTTCAATTACTCTATCTATGAGTTTCATTAGAAACCCAATATCATCCTCTTCAGTACAACACCAGCCAAAATTCCAACCATTGTCCACTCCTTCTGGATGTATAATTATAACATTATCTTGATCGGTAATTCTAGAGTAATCAGAAAGATTTGATTGATCACCGACAGTTACTCCTAGCCCATGGATATCCATTAGTAATGGGCAAGAGTTATCTTCACAGAAACCATAAGTTGCAGTTTCCGGGATATGAATTAGCCAACACCTTTCCTTGCTGTCAAAATCGAAGCACTCCCTCTCGTCGACCGCCCCTGTAAAAGGAACCTCTACCAGCGTATCAGAGATTTCAGAATTATCATCATTGATGCAACCAGCTAAAGTTGAGGTCATCATTACCAAAATCATCATTGGTGCTATGATACGCATAGATTGACCGAAAACGTAGAGTGTTATGAATCTAAGTACGGATTAAGCGATTAATGAGTAAATCAAAGGTTTTTTGCTTCTTGTAGGAATAGCGTTGATTATCTATGCAGCAACTGGATGGGCGAATGAATAGTAGCCTATGAAGGGCAAAGTCATCTTTCCCAAATTGGAACTATCCCGGTCCAATCAAAGTTTTGAGGGAGCAAAGGAAC